>JAZURH010000388.1:0-17232 GCA_045606125.1 Lentisphaeria bacterium
GAATATCTGCGGGAAAATGATGAAGCCTTTGTAAAGCGCAATAAAGGGGCGACAATGTTGACAAGCAGCAATCGTCTGCTGGGCAAATGCAGAGGCGTCAACGGCATGAAAACTGGTTTTACGAACAAGGCCGGGCATTGCATAGTGGCTACCTGCGAAAGAGAAGGCAGGCGTGTTGCGGTTGTGATACTGGGCGGTGAGAAGCGGAGTCGGGACAAGATTGCTGCTTCTCTGATAGAATGGTATTATTCCCTGAAGGGATAATAAATCTTCAGCATCCGGGTCACAAAAGCTGCCGGATGTGTTATATTATGACTTTCATGTAATCAAAGTGCATCAACAAATCAAGAGAGAAGACGATGAGCGAAGAAATGGATTTTGGAAAACTGTTTGAAGCTTCTGCCAGCGGAGTAAAGGGGCAGATCAATACCGGAACCAAAGTGACCGGCACAGTTACAAATATTGGGAAGACCACTGTTTTCGTTGATCTGGGCGCAATAAGTGACGGTATCATCGACAGGAAGGACCTGGAGGATTCTGACGGAAAACTCAAGGTGCAGGTAGGAGACCAGCTCACAGCCGTGTGCATGGGATGGACAGACGAGGGTTACAGGCTGGCTGTAAAGATGAGCAGCAATTCAGTGGACAGTTCGATCCAGGACGCATTCGATACCCATCTGCCTATAGAGGGAAAAGTCACCGAGGAGCGCAAAGGCGGATTCACAGTTGTTGTCGCCGGAAGCAATGCGTTCTGCCCCTTCTCACAGATCGATGCCAGAGGTGTAAAGAGGGAACCTGCTGAATATATCGGTCAGACATACAACTTTATGATTACTGAGTTTTCCGAAGAGGGGCGTAATATTGTTCTTTCACGCCGCGTCATTCTTGAGGAGGAAGCCAAGAAGATGCGCGAGTATCTCAAAGACATGCTTCAGGTCGGTGATGTCAGGGACGGCAAGGTTGCCAAGATCATGCCCTTCGGCGCATTTGTGGATCTGGGCGGGATTGAAGGTCTTGTTCCTGTAAGTGAGATCTGTTGGAGCCGTGGTATCCAGGTTGAGGATGTTCTCAGCGTTGGACAGGCTGTGACCGTGAAAGTCATTGCTCTCCAGTGGGATGTCGATCCGAAGAAGGAGCGCATAACACTCAGTATCAAGCAGGCATCCCGGAATCCCTGGGAAGCGATCGCCGATGGGACGGACGTAAATTACCAGGTCGGCGCAAAACGCACGGGCCGTGTGGCGAGAATTGCGGATTTTGGTGTCTTTGTTGAACTGGAACCCGGTGTTGACGGACTGGCTCACATATCGCAGCTTGGCCGTGAAGAAAGGGTTGAAAAGTGCTCTGATGTATGTCAGGTGGGCGACATTGTCGAAGTGACCATACTTGGCGTTGATGTTCAGGCCCGCCGTATCAGTCTTTGCTTTGGCGAACCCAGGGTCAAAGATGAAAAGCCGGCCGAGCTGGATATGGCTGCCGAAGCTGAAGTTGCCGCGGCGAATATGGGCGAAAGGATAATTGGCGAAGTCGATGCCATCAAGCCTTTCGGTATCTTCGTCAAGCTTCCCAACGGTCAGAGCGGCCTGCTTCATATCAGCCAGACCGGCATAGAGGAACAGGGCCCCGCCAGATTCCGTGAAATGACCAGGCGCTTCCCCCTGCACTCTCAGGTGGAGGTCATTGTGAAGGATATTGCCGGTAACCGCATTTCCCTTACAACGCCTGAGGTTATGGAACAGGAACTTGAGAAGGATATTGTGCATGATTACAAGGATGAGGCCAGCGGAAGCTTCGGTAATCTGGACAATGTGTTCGGCAATTTGAAATTCTGATTTTTTCGGAAAGATGGCCTGTCCCGGGAACATTTCCGGGCGGGCGCTGTCTATTCCCTGCCGTATCAAAACTGCCGCTTTCCATTCAGGACGGCGGCGTAAAAGATGCCGCAGGGTTTATCTATTCTGCAGAGGTAATTTTAAAACTATCATCGAAATGTGTGTCGACATGAATGCATTGGTGTCAGCAATGCTTCTTGCCGCCGGAAAGTGTGGAATTGAGCCATTGCCTTAGCCACTGCGCCCATTTTGTTGCGCATTTCGCGTTAATTTTGAAATTATCTTTGTAAGCTGTGCATTTATTACGCGCATCTGCGGTATCTGTACGGAAAGATATTATTTTTGGAGGAGAGTTGATCATGTCTGAGCAGGAAGAAAACAAAGAGACTATTGCAGAACAGGAGGCCGAAACTGTGATTGAGCAGACTGAGGCCGGGCAGGAAACTGAAAAGAAGCCAACGGCGGAGGAACTGCTTGCCGAGGAAACGGATAAGCTGCTCAGGCTCAGGGCGGATTTTGATAATTACAGAAAGCGGATGGCCCGGGAAACAGATGAAATACGCGAGCGTTCAAAGATGATAGTAGTATCTGACTTCCTGCCGGTGTACGATTTTTTCCGCATGGCCATGGATCATGCTTCGCAGACTGATGACATCAATGCGTTGAAGCAGGGAATGCAGATGATCATGAATGAGTTCACCCGTGCTTTTGATGAACTTGGTGTAAAGGAAATAGATGCGATCGGCAAGGTTTTTGACCCCAAACTGCATGAGGCTGTGAAAACGGAAGCCAGCGAGAATGTACCGGACGGTACCATAATTTCACAGTGGAAGGCCGGTTACACTATGGGAGATAGGCTGGTAAGACCTTCTGTGGTCGTAGTCTCTTCCGGACCTGCAGAAGATAGCAACGCTGAACAGAAAGACAAATAATATACGGTGTAGAATACGATTATGGCAGAAGATTATTATTCAATATTGGAAATACAGCGGAACGCCACACAGGATGAGATCAAGAAGTCCTACAGGCGTCTCGCCATGAAATATCATCCGGATCATAACAACGGAGACAAGAGCGCCGAAGAGAAGTTCAAGAAAGTAGGTGCGGCATACGAGGTCCTGGGGGATGAGGAAAAGCGGCGTGTCTACGATCAGGTTGGGCATGATGCCTATACCCAGGCCGGGCATGGCGGCCCCGGCGGCGGTCCCGGCGGAATGAACATGGATTTCGGCGATATAGGGGATATTTTCGGCAGTATGTTCGGGGATATGTTCGGCGGTGGCGGAAACCGGCGTGCAAGGGATGTGAATGCCCCGACCCCGGGAAGAGATATCGAGTACGAGCTGCGCCTGACTTTTGAGGAAGCGATACACGGCTGCACAAAGGAGATTTCCTTTAACTATAAGGACACCTGCAATGTTTGTCGCGGTTCGGGAGCTGAACCCGGTACGACAAGGAAGAAATGCCCGAAATGTAATGGAACAGGACAGATCCTTATGTCCCGGGGTTTTTTCCAGATGCAGACTCCATGTCCCAATTGCCATGGTGTAGGAAGCGTCGTGGAGACGCCATGCCATGAATGTCGCGGTGAAGGGCGTAAGAATGCAAAGAAATCCGTGAATATCACGATTCCGGCGGGTGTGGATACAGGTTCCCGTTTGCGTTTATCCGGCAAGGGAGAAACCGGCCGCATGGGCGGTCCCAATGGAGATCTTTTTGTTACACTTGTGGTAAAGAAGCATCCCGTCTTCAGGCGTGAAGAACTGAATATTTTTGTTGATGTTCCGATCCCGTTTGCAATAGCTGCTCTTGGCGGGGAGATTGATGTGCCCACTATTGACGGGCCGGACAAATTGAAGATTCCGGCCGGCACTCAAAACGGCACGGAATTTCGCATGTCCGGAAAAGGTGCACCTTCCCCGACAAGGAAGAATTCCCGTGGTGACCAGTTTGTGCGTGTCAATATAGAGGTGCCTGTGAAGCTTTCATCTGAACAGAAGAAACTGCTGCAGGAGTTCTCTGAGTCGTGCACTAAGGATGAAAATCCCATGTTCAAGGCGTTTATGGACAAGATAAAGAAGTTGTTCAATTGATGTTTTTTTGTCCTTGGCGGGCATGACTGCGGAAAATAGTTTGCGTTTTTTATTGACGGCGGGCTTTGACAGGAGGATTTGAATGAGATTTCTTTTGGTATTGCTGGTGCTGTTTTCCGTACCTGTATTGTATTCAGAGACAGAGGAGCAGACGGTTTCCCGATGCATTGAGGATATACGCAGCGGAGATCTTGCCAGGCGCAGGAGGGCGGCCATGGTGGTAGGTAAATACAATACTCCTGAAGCCGTATCCGCTGTGGTGGAGTGCCTCAGGGATGGAGATGCCGTTGTGCGGAGAAGTGCTCTGGTTTCCCTTACGGAAGACCGTTCCATGCCGGCAGAGGCCCGTCTGCCGGTTATCCGGTTGTTGAAGGATGATGATGTCCATATACGCAGGCTTGCTTCATCTGTTTTGCCTGACTGCATGGGAGTCCGGCTTCGTGGACGCATGAGCGTTTCAGGAAATGTACGCATAAGGGCAGGCGGTGGCAGGACTTCAGAAGAGACGGAGGAGATGCGCAACATTATTAACGGTGCGCTTGGTGATGAGGATCCTTCCGTGCGGCAGAATGTGCTGAATGCCGCTTTCTGCTATCCGTTTGCATTGGACAGGGGAGCGCTTGAACCTTTTTTCAAAGACAGTTCCCCTTTGATGAGAATACTTGCTTTGCGTGCTTATTTTTCACCAGAATCAGCCGGAGAATTATCCCGGGCGGCCATGGACCTTGCAGCCGATAAGTCACCGGAAGTACGTGCTGAGTTTGCAAAATCAGTAGTTGTGCTTGGTGCATCCGGCGGGAAAATCGTCCTTGAAATGACTGGGGATGCCGATGGAAATGTGGCGGCTTCTGCAATTGAGACATGTGCGCAGCTTATGCTTCCAGAAGGACCATCATTGATCTCCTCAGCCTTTGAAGATGACCGTTTTAACCATGATCATAAAAAAAGATTGTGCCGTCTTCTGAGATATTATCCTGACAAGGCAGGCCCCGTGCTTGAAAAGGCAGTTGGCATGGATGGCGAAATAAGGGATGAGGCTCTGCAGCTTCTGCTTTCAGGCGGGGAATCCGGTGAGGTGCTTATGAAGACTGTGGCTCTTGGTCTGGCATCCGGCCGGAAAAATGTCCGTTTCATGGCAACGGCCCATATACGCAGAAATGTTCCATCTGTAACAGAGGATGTCCTGCGGAAGATGCTTGTATCCGAATATGATGATGTCAGGCTTGCGCTTGCGAATATGCTTCGCCGTTTTCCTGCGGGAAATATCAGGGATGAACTTGCGTTGGATCTGTTTGCTGATGAGAAATTGAATGTGCGCATTGCGGCTGTCCGTCTTCTTTCTGCGCTGCGTCCGGATGGATGGGAGGATATTATGCTGACAGCCCTGGCTGAAGAACAAGCAACCGATATGCGCGAAGCAGTGGCTGTTGCCCTGTGTGCGTCATCTCCTGCGGAAAAAGTAGCAGGGGCACTGGAGAAATACCGTCCATCAGCGTCGGGTTCTGTAGCCAGACGCATAGATTTGTATTTGAAGCGTGCCCGTCGTTTGCAGCAGAACGGTGTTAAATAGAGACGGTGCAGATATGTTCAACAAGTTCAAATATTGCAGTGCCGGTCTGGCTATTGTTGTTGTTTTTCTTCTTGGCGCCGGCATAATTGCGGTGTATTCAACCACCTATGCCAAGGCTGACAATAGCATGCTTTACAAGCAGATCATCTGGGTTGCCTGTGGTATAGTCATGGCTCTCGGCGTGGCCAGTATCAATATCAATCTGCTTTCACGCTGCGCAAAATGGATACTTGCTGCGATTTGCTGTGTTTTAGGATATCTGATGATAGTGAATGTGGTAAATACTATTACCATGAGTGTTTTCAACTTCAATTTTTCTGCTATCATGCCTTTTGCACAGGTAAGGAATGGAGCTTGCCGCTGGCTTGTGCTCGGTCCGATATCGATACAGCCAGCTGAGTTTGCCAAGTTCGCACTTATTCTGTTTTTTTCCTGCTACTATGGCATGCGGGATACTTCCAAGGTTGAGTCCTTGAAGGACGGGCTGCTTATACCCGGCGGCGTTTCGCTGCTGCTTATGATCCTTATTGTCGGCGGACGCTCTCTGAGCAACTGCGTTCTTGTCTGCCTGCTGACTCTTATTGTGATGTATTTTGCTGGTGTGAAGCTGCGCATGATAGTCTCTTCTTTGGCAGTGCTGGTGCTGCTGGCTGTCTGTGTTATAATGGCAACTCCTTTCAGACGGCAGAGAATATTCAATTATATCCATAAAAATGCTGTCCAGGAGACAGTTATCATCGGCGAACAGAGACGTGTGGCGGACAATTATCAGCTGAACCGTTCGATCTGCGCCATAGGTTCAGGAGGGGGCGTCGGGCTTGGTGTGGGCAAGGGACGCCTGAAACACAGGTCAATTCCTGAGTCTCATACTGACTTTGTTTTTGCTGTCATAGGCGAAGAACTGGGTTTTGCCGGTATAGGCTTTGTTATATTTCTTTATATGGCTTTTATGTTCTTCTCCTTTGGTATTGCCAGGCAATGCCGGGATAAGCGTGATGCGCTTATGTGCATGACTGTTGGAAGTTTTATACCATTGCAGGCATTGATGAACATGGGCGTTGTATGCGGTCTGTTTCCTACCACTGGAGTTACGGCGCCTCTGGTCAGTTATGGTGGGTCAAGTGTGACTTCCATTATGCTTTGTGTCGGCCTGGTGTTCAATGCGGTACGCCAGAACGGAATGGAAGAACAGAAGGTAGAGGATGAAAAAATGGATTGCGTTATAGTTCCCCCCGGTGGGGTGCAGTAATCCAGCGGGTACTTTATTATGGTTTGGGATATTCTGAAACGACTGACAGCTCTGCATTGTACTCCGGGAGACGAGGACGATGCTGTTGCGCTTCTGAAGGAATGGTGGCTGGAAAACGGCTGGAATGTTGTTTCCTGCGGAAGACAGGCGCTGATAGCCGGGGCGGCCGGAAAAAAAGGCGCTCCCAATGTTCTCGTGTGCGCCCATGCTGATTCACCCGGATATATAATCCAGCAGTGCCTGACATCAAGAAAGGGAATTGCCATAACTTTGGGCGGACCTCATCCTGCCGGCAAAAAGGAAAAAGTCAGTATAAAAAGGGAGGATGGTTCCTGCTTTGAAGGTACTTTGTGCGGGATTGAGTCATCAAAGGACTGCATTGTAACTTCCCGGGAGAAGCTGTCCCGTGGGCAGAGAGTATGCTGGCCGGCGAAATACCGTGAGGAAAACGGATATGTTGAGGCACCATTTCTGGATAACAGGATAGGATGCGCAGTCATTTATGAATTGGCAAAGCGCCGTTATGAATGCAATGTGACTCTGGCTGTCACCGGAACTGAGGAGTTTCTTGGATTCGGCGCAGCGGCCGTTGCCGCCGCAGTAAAACCTGATATGGTTATAGTGCTTGATGCAACGTATGTTGACAGTGCCCAGAATGTGTTTTTTGGCGGGGGGCCTGTGCTTACTGTCTGTGACAAGTCTGTAATGATAGGTCCACGGCAGGTGCGGGCTCTGGAGTCCCTTTGCCACAGATGGGATCTGCCTTTGCAGACGGAAATATACAATTTCAGCGGAACTGATGCCGCTGCGTTCGGTCGTGCAGGGCATTCATGCCCAGTGCTGCCTTTGCTGGTGCCCACGGAGGGCAATCATACCAGACTTGAGAAGGCAGACATGAGGGACATGGAGAACCTGCATGGACTTATAGTGAAATTGCTTGATAATCCCGGTGCAGTTGAAGAACTGCGCTGCAGTTTTTAAGGAGAATAGATGTCTGATTTGTTGAGAGTGGATGTGCATACTCACGCCTTTCATCCCAAGATAGCGGCGAAGGTGTGTGCGCAGCTTGAGCAGCACTACAGGATACCCCCTGTTGGAAATGGCATGTGGGATGATCTGAAGCCCCGTTTGGAGAAGGCCGGCATGCAGAAGTGCTTTATTCATTCTGCGGCAACTGCCCCGGGACAGGTTGAACCAGCCAATAACTGGGCCATTTCCCTTAAGCAGGATCCCATGATAGTGCCCTTCGGCACCATGCACCCCGGATATGAGAATATGGAAGGTGAACTGGCAAGGCTCCATGACAACGGCATACGTGGGATAAAACTTCATCCTGATTTTCAGGGGTTCAGGTTGGATGACCCGGCGCTGCTTCCGCTTTTTGGGGAAATGGAGGGGGAGTTCACCCTGATGGTTCACATAGGAGATCTGCTTCCTCCTGATGAAAATCCAACCTGTCCGTGGAAAATTGCCGCTATAAAGCGCCGTTTTCCAAAATTGCGCATAATCGCTGCTCATTTTGGTGGATATCATCATTGGAACTATGTTGTGGAGGCCATGAAGGGACTTGAGATATTCATGGATACTTCCTCTGCACTTTTTGCTATAGAACAATGCGATCTGGAGAATATATTCCGTTCATTTCCGCGGCATTTGTTTCTTTTCGGAAGTGATTATCCTCTGTGGGATCCGACATCGGAAATGGAAGTGCTCCAGCGCAGGTTGAAATTGACGGACAGTGAACTTGAGGAAATAATAACAAACGGCTCACAGCTGCTTTAACAGGAGAAGTGTAAAATGAACAATCCGCAAGTAGCCCTTCTTATGGGCAGTAATTCCGATTTGCCGAAACTGCAGTCCTGCATTGATACGCTGAAATCTCTCGGCATCGAGTGTGAGGTCCGCATTATGTCAGCGCATCGTACTCCGGACGAGGTTGCCTCCTTTGTAGAGGCTGCGCCTGCCCGCGGCATAAAAGTCCTTATCGCAGCCGCAGGCGGTGCCGCTCATCTGGCTGGCGCAGTGGCAGCCCGCACGATTCTTCCCGTTATCGGCATTCCTGTCGAGGGTGGTGCTCTGAACGGGCTTGACGCACTGCTTTCAACCGTCCAGATGCCCGGCGGCATTCCCGTGGCAACCGTTGGCATAGGCAGCGGCGGCGCAACCAATGCAGCTCTGCTTGCAGCTCAGATCATCGCTGTTTCCGACAAAGCAGTGGCGGACGCTGTTGCTGCTGACAGGGAAAAGCGCCGTGCAAAGGTGCTGGCTGCAGATGCGGAAATGCAGAAATGACAATGCTGAAGGAAATAACGCCTGTCCCCGGATATCTTGAAAAGATAAAGGCATTTTACGGGGAGAGGCGCGGTGATATTGAAGCCAGACTGGAGGAGTTCCGCAATGTTTGGAGAAGGGGAGATGACCGGGACATACATGTGGAATTGTCTTTTTGCGTGTTGACTCCCCAGTCGAAGGCCAGGTCAGCCTGGGCGGCAATTTCCACCATAAGGGATAATGGACTGCTCTGGAGCGGCAGTGCCGTGGAGATAGCTCCTTACTTGCGCTCTGTCCGTTTTTTCAATAATAAAGCCCGTTTTCTTGTTGAACTTCGCGAAAAGATGACACGGGACGGGCGCATTGTCACAAAAGAGCATTTTGCGTCTTTGGGCAGTCCTGCTGCTATGCGTGATTGGATAGTCGGCAATGTAAAGGGCATGTCCTTCAAGGAGGCCGGGCATTTCATCAGGAATGTGGGCTTCGGGGATGACATTGCCATTCTTGACAGGCACATTCTCAAGAATCTTGCACGGCTGGGTGCAATAGACTCGGTCCCGGAAAGCCTGACTCCCCGGCTTTATCTTGAGATAGAGGAGAAAATGAGGCGTTTCTGCAGTGACTCCGGTATTCCCATGGCATCCATGGATTTGCTTCTCTGGTGCCTGGAGGCAGGTGAAATATTCAAATAGGCTTTGCAATCAGATGAGAATCATAGTTGGAATTGGAAGCAATGATGCCGCTGCAGAGAATAAAATTGCAGCGGCAGTTGATGAAATGCGGGGCTTGGGATTCAACCTGACCATTACAAGAAATGTTTCCTCCAGAGACATCAGGGGAGGGGAAACGACCTATTTTAATGCCCTTGCCATGTTTGATGCTGAAATTGAACGGGAATTGCTTGAGGCTGTATTGAAAACGATAGAAGATAAACTTGGCAGGGACAGGGAAAATCCCGTTGAAGTGGCTGTTGATCTGGATCTGCTTGCATACGGCACGGATATTTCCCCTGAACTTATGGACAGGTCCTACAACAGACTGCTTGTGGCGGATTTGCTTGCCCGTGGTTGAATCTTTCAATCACGAATTGATATGCTCGGATAAAAGTGTCCGTGACCACCTTTAAAACTCTTTGAAATCACCTTTATATTCTGTTGTTTTTTGATGTCGTAATTTTCTTAAAATTCCAACATTGAATATTGAAATTGTAAGAAAATTTTAATGATTATATTTTGCTATTCTAAATTAAGATATCAGAGAGGTAATTTTAAAGCTATCATCGAAATGCGCGTCAATATGAACCATTGGCATTTGCAGTGTCATTTCCTTAACCTATTTCGTGCTATTTCTGAAATTACTTCCCTTGAAAATTATTTTGTTTGAAGCATAGTAACTCCAGTTTTTAAGAGTTTTTTACATAAGGTAAAATCCAGGGAGAAAATCATGCTTTACAGTGCGACTTCAGTTATCATGCCTGAACTTGATCTTGTGGGACAGGCAGAAATCCTTTCAAAATATGGGTATGACGGAATTGAATTACGGGTACGCAACTGTTCCGACCAGGCACGCAGCGAGGCAAAGCCATCGTTCTGGGGATACCATGTAAATGACATAACACCGGCAAACTTCAAGAAAAAGGCTCCGGAAATACGCAAGGTCCTGAAGGATCATGGTCTCAAAATGGCGGGAATTGCCGCAGCTGTTTTGTGCAATGACATTGAGCAGTTCAAGCTTTTGCTGGACGGCGCAGTAAAGACAAAGGCGCCATGGATACGTGTGGGCGCGTCAAGACCCTATTATGACGGTGATAACTACTATGAGATCCTGGGCGAAACCATTGCCGGTTATGCTAAGTGCATCGAACTTGCCAGAGGAACAGGTGTAAAGCTTCTTATTGAAATGCACGGATGGCAGATTCATCCCAGTGCATCACTGGCAAGAAAGATCGTGGAAAACTTCTCTCCCGACGAAGCCGGCGTGAATTATGATCCTCAGAATATGGTCAAGGACGGATATGAGACACCGGAAATAGCGTTCCAGATACTTGGCCCCTATCTGGCCCATTGCCACTTCGGTGCATGGAAGCCATACCAGGACGGCGTGGATGAGGACGGTACTGCCATCTGGAAATGGGCAAATGCAAAACTTTCCGAAGGCCTGTTTAACTTCCCCAAGGCAATGGCACTGCTGAAAAAATACAATTACAGGGGATTCATCTCCATAGAAGACTTCAGCCAGACTCCACTGGATGAAAAACTGAAGGACTCAATAGAATATCTGCGCCGTCTGGAAGCAAAGGCATGATGTAATGAAAAAGGTTCTTATCCATACGGATACAGAGGCCGCACCTTTTTATGTCCTAGGTCTTGCGGCTGCCCTGGAGGAGGCTGCATGGGATGTGGAAGTTATGGAATGCGCCTCCATGCCTGCCGCCGCCATTAGGGCTGCCGGTTTGAAATGTGCTTCCGGTAAGGGAGAATATGATGTTCATGTCTTTGCTCCCTGGCGTGGGGCGAGTCCTGATTGCGCTGTGACGGCTTTGCTGAATACCGTGGAAAAAGGCACGCTGCGCCCGACTGTGAAAATCTCACTCGGGCGCCGTGGGACTGTGTCCATTGCATCGCCTGAACAGATTGTCGAAGCTTTGGAGGCCCGTCGTTCTATTCAGGATTTTGCCGGCCTGACCGTATTGATAACTCTTGGGCCTACGGTAGAGGATTTTGATCCTGCCCGGTACATATCCAATCGCTCCACTGGCCGCATGGGGGTTGCTCTTGTAAGGATGGCAGCCCGTCGCGGGGCACATGTCATAGCAGTCCACGGACCGTTGAGTGTTGCCATTCCGGAATTGGAATCAATAGAGTGCATTCCGGTCAGAAGTGCCAAAAATATGGGAGACGCGGTCCTGGAAAATATTTCCCGTGCCGATGTGGCGATTCTCTGTGCTGCAGTGGCGGATTTTTCTCCTTGCGAGTATTCTGAGGAGAAGATAAAGAAGGGCAAAAGCGATACCCTTACACTGCGCATGAAGCGCAATATGGACATACTTGAGACCGTAGGGACTCTTTCTGACAAGCCGTTTCTTGTCGGTTTTGCTGCGGAAAGCACAGATGTGCTGAAGAATGCAAATGAAAAGATGGTGCGCAAGAACTGCGACATGCTATGCGCAAATGACATAACCGCCGCAGGGTGCGGCTTTGCTGCTGAAACCAACAGGCTTCATGTGTTTATAAGGGACGGCGGTGAGCAGGAGATACCTCTCGCAAGCAAAAATGAAGTGGCGTCCGGAGTGCTGAATATCATACGGGGGCGCCTTGATAAAGGAGATGACGATGTATAAGGAAACTGTACCTTGGGAAGTCAACTATGATTTGAATGAGATTCCGCCTTATACTGTACCAGGTGTGCTGGAATATGGAGATGGTACCAGCGTGGCCGATGCAAAGGAATGGACTGAAAAAAGAAGGCCCGAACTTCTTGATACATTCAGAAGCTGCATGTATGGAAAGGTCCCTCCCATGCCGGATATGGTTGAGTATGAAATACTTACTGAAAAAAAGGACGCTCTTTGCGGAATAGCCATACGCAGGGAAGTGCGCATTACTTTCAGGATGAACGACGGGCGCTTCCGCAGTTTCGTCGTGCTGGTGTACATACCTGTGACAGAAAAGGGGAAGGTCCCGGTTTTTGCCGGGCTTACTTTTAAGGGAAATCATGTCATCACTAATGAGGAAGTGATGAAGACCGGCATGTCATTGCCGATTCCGCCTGAGGATCAGGAAAGGGGGATACAGACTTTCAGATTCCCACTGGATTATATCATGGGCAGGGGATACGCAATTGCCGTTGCATCATATCATGACATTTTCCCGGACAGGGAGGACGGATGGAAGGACAGCATGTACAATCTCTTTTTCTCAAAGGAGGAACTTGAGAATGGGCTGCCGGAGTATTCTTCAATAGGTCTCTGGGCATGGGGGCTGTCCCGCATTCTGGACATGCTTGGCACCATGCCTGAAATAGATGCTTCCCGGGCTGCTGTTTTCGGCCATTCCCGTCTTGGCAAGACATCGCTCTGGGCAGGTGCCCAGGATGAGCGCTTCAAACTGGTATGTGTCAATGATTCGGGATGCGGCGGTGCCGCCTTGAACCGCAGACTTTTTGGTGAGACCCTTTTTGCCATGAAGACCATATTCTCCGTTGGGAGGTATTGGTTCTGCCGCTATGTCAGCGAAAATGCCGAACATCCTGAAGAACTTCCTTTTGAACAGCACCAGCTTATTGCCCTTGTGGCACCCCGGGCTGTGTCCATACACAGCGCGACTGAAGACCTGTGGGCTGACCCGATCGGCGAATATTCCAGCGCCTATCATGCAGGTCCCGTATACAGTCTTTTCGGTCTGACACCTCTTGCAAATCCGGAACCGCCAGAACCGGATACTCCCATTGGAGAGCATGTCAGCTATTTCCTCCGCACAGGTAAGCATAATATGCTTATTTCGGACTGGATGCACTATCTTGACCTGGCGGACAGGTATCTATGAAACTTGCAAGGGAAAAAGTTGGAAAATAATTTGCGCGCATTGCTTTTAGCTGTATATTAAAAGCATGTTTTTGCGGGTGTAGCATATCGGTAATGCTCCAGCTTCCCAAGCTGGCTAGGAGGGTTCGACTCCCTTCACCCGCTCCATTGATCATTCAGCCCGGCTTTTCTGCCGGGCTTTTTTTTTGCCCGCAAATTGCTTTTCCCCTTTGTTTTAATATTTGATGTAATTTCAAAATTATCATCGAAATGGGCATTTCGCACTATTTTTTGAAATTACCTCATTTGTTATTTTTTTCTTGACAAGTTGAATACGGTGTATAAATTACGCCTGCTATTGAAAGTTTAGTTTCATTTTGTATGCAGTTTAACAGAAAAGGAAGTAATCTTATGGATAAGAAAGAAATCTTTGCCGATGGCATTGGCCAAATTCATTTTGCGGGCAATATGGTTCGTTTTGATTTTGTTACATTGCAGCCGGAGGAGGATGGTAAGGCGCCTGTGCCCCAGAGCAATGTCCGTGTGATTATGCCTCCCCAGGGTTTTTTGAATGCATATAACAGTATGCAGCAGCTTATCAATAAGCTGGTTGAGGCTGGTGTGCTGCAGAAGAACGAGAAAGCAAAATAATTTTTGCTGATAGGTGTATACAATATTTTCTGTTCGGAGACATAGTTTACACCGTCAATCAGTTCCTTTCAGTGCACTGTATGAAGCAGTGACTGTTTTTTGATTTTCAACAAAGCTTAACAATATGAACGGAGTGCATACTCATAATTGCCAAAGGAGAAGCTGCCGGGATTGAAAGTTTGGAAAAACTGTATTTGCAGTTTCTTTGTTGTTTTCAGATGAGGCATCCGCTCAAAGCAATGAGGAATAAATAATGGCTGATCAAATTATTTACGTTAATAGCGAATGGACAGAAGAAAGTGCTCTTGAATCAGGTTTGCACCTGCGGTGCTCGCGGAGCGTAGCGCAGCGAGCAAAGGTGTTTTTGTTTTATGCGGCTGGTGAATATGTATGCGGTGATTTGCCTGTTCAGCGTCCTGCTGTGCATGGAGCAGCCTTTATTCAGTGATTGACAGTTCGTTTTTTTACAGAAAAGATGTTTTGGAAATAGTGAAATAAAACAGTGGGAAAATAATCATGGCTACATTAAAAAACATCATTGTTGATGCTTCTTTAACCGGAAATGATGGTGATAACGTCACAGTCAGCGGCAAAGATTACATCATCGGCACCGATGCATTTACAAATCTCACGGATGCAGTTAAAGCTGCTTCCACAACCGATGCAACAACTATAACAGTTGCCGCCGGTACTTATGCGGACAACATCTATTTCCGTAAAACTTCACAGAAGGGTGAAAGCGTTATCGGCGAACAGAAAGCGGATATCACAATTAAGGCTGCCGAAGGTGCTGATGTTACATTCACCGGCACAATGACTCTCGGCTATTACGAAAAACGAGTCGGCAATGAATCCTGGGCTGCTGCGATCAATTTCGAAGGCGTCACCTTTGACCATACTGCTGCTGAAACTCATTCTATCGACCTGCAGGAAGTCAAAAATATGACCATGACCAACTGCACCATCATCGGTGACGGTGAATATGGGCTTACCGGTACATCTTCCAATAATCCATCCTCCTTTATAAATTGCACTTTTGAAAATGGCGCTATTCAAAGTGTCGGTTCTTTCGGAACCGGTTTGACATTTACAAAATGTAAGTTTGATGATTTCAGGATCAATATGCAGAGTGGTAATGGCGTCACCATTACAGATTGTGAGTTCTCCGCAACTGTGACCGATGCCGTTTTGGGCGACAGCTTCTATGTGATCCGTTCCAATGACGTGCCGGTTGACATTGTTGACTCAACTTTTGCTATTGATTCGGAATTGACCTTAAATGCTGCTGATCAGAGTAAATGGGGCGTTTTTTGGCAGCGCAATGCCGGCACCACAAAATGGACGCTCAATGGCGTTGATGTCAACTTTACCGCTGCCGCCATGGAACAGGACGAAATCCTCTTCAATAAAAATGGCACCACTACCGAAGCCAATGAAGCCGGACGTGTTGTGATTTCGGGTATCACTTCTGAAAACGACCTCGCAGCAGTGCTCGCCAAGAGTGAAGGTCGTCTCAATGCTGTTTATGACAATAATTATTATATGTATGATGATGGTGTGCTGCTCCAGACGGTTGACCTCTCCACTATTTATGTCAACAACGCTTGGACTGATGAAAGCGTTCTCGAAGATGGCAAATTTTTCGGAATCAATGCCTTTGATTCCTTTGCTGAAGCTCTGAACAGTGTTGCCGATGGCACACAGAAAATCGAAATCGCCTCTGATATCACAGAAGCTGCTCCTGCAGAACACATCGATATCGTTTTGAGCAACGATCTGACGATCGCCGGTATCGAAGGCGGCGTTACTGTCAACTGGACAGATGATACTGCCACACTTTACGGAATCACCTTCTCAAAGGCGGAAGGCGTGGAAAGCGCAACTGTCAACTTTGAAAATCTGACTCTCAATTCCGCCGGCAACAGCTATTTTACCTTCGAATTCGGTGAATATGATGCTGAAACCCAGACCGGTATCAATGGCGTGGACGTGGTGATCGATGGCAATTCTGCTTTTGATGTCCCGTCATTTGTTGTTCGTGAAGGCAGCAAACTTACTGTGGAAGAAGGCAGTACAGTCAAAACCAACCGTGAAGTCCTTTCCGTTGCCGGTGAATTCATCGTCAATGGTGCTGAAGGATTCGATCCTGCGGCTGAAAACAATGCACGTCAGATCATTGCATGGTACACTCGCAGCAGCGGCGAAAATGCCAATATCGCTCTGAACGATACCTACATGACTTCCTACAATGATTTGAGACTCAGTAAAGGTGCTGAAATGACTCTCGACAACAGCTTGCTGGAAGTCGGCAAGACTGTCGCCGGTGAATGGCTCGGCAATCCTTCCGGCAACTATGTCGGTCAAGTCCGTATGGCTGCCAGCACGCTCACTGCTTCCAACAATTCTATTGTACGTATCAGCGGTGCTTATGGTGCCAATACTTATGGTATTGTTATGGATGCGGATTCCGTCCTCAATATCAACAGCGGCGCTTATGTTGAAACCGGCGCAGGTATTGACAATGCCGGTACTATTAATATTGATAATGGTGAATTGAACGTCGGTACAGAATTTATTGCATTCGGTACGCAGATCCCCTCCAAGGTCCTCAACAACACCGGTACGATCAACGTTTCCGGCGAAAGCACGTTGAATGTCACCACGCTCAGCGGCAACACGATCGACCTTATGGATGGCGCGATTATTAAGGATTCGACCGTGGGCGGCGGTGTGTTTGTAGCCGGGGACGTCACTTTCCGCGGTGACAATACCTTTGGTATGATCACTGACTTCGGTACTCTGACCGATTATTACGGCACCACGGCCCCGATGGCGTGGACGGTGGAAGCCGGTGCGTCGGTCACCTTGAGCAACAAAGCCCGTTATGGTCTGGGTTATGGCGACAAAGTTGTCATTAATGGCGAAATCGCTGCAAACGGTGCAGCTGCTGCCCGTGCCACGTTGACTGATGACGATGCAACCAACGATGTCAAGCAGAGCTTGTTCATGCACGGCTTGGTCGCGCAGGAAAGTGCCGGCTGGAA
>JAZURH010000389.1:0-2865 GCA_045606125.1 Lentisphaeria bacterium
CAACCAGGTCAGCACCAGCGTCAAGAACAGTTTCCTGATAGTTGTGGATTGAGCCGGACGGCTCATTCATGAATGCGGGGATTGTCCGGCCGTCCCATCCATTGCTGACAAGTTCTATTTCAGCCTGAGGGAAAAGTATTCTGAGCCTGTCGGCGAACATGTTCTGCCATTTGCATTTTTCCGGCAGGTATGAACATTGCGTTACGCTGTCCCCCCAGGCAAGTATGCGCAATTTTTCACCCTTTTTAAGTTTTTCTACTGTCTTGCCTATGAAGGCTTGCTGCATCATTGTGTTTTCCGCTGGATATTCGTCTTCCAGTATGGGATAGATGTTTTTCATAGTCAGGCAGTCAGTCTGGGCATCCGTGTAAATATTGAGAAGCCGTGTTTCGCCTGACATGATTTCCGGAGGTTTGGCGCAGAAGCTTGCAGGACTTCCAGTTGCCAGCTTCAGCGTTCCGTCAAAACGCCTTATTATGGAGTCCATACGGTTTAAAATGCAGCGGTATGATGCAAATACCTGCTGTGATTCTCCTATTTTACCTCCGGCAAGCCGTCCTATTGTACCCCATTTTTCTGTGTATTCAAAATCAATTCCTCTGATAAGCGGTGTTCCATCCGGAAGCTTCAGAAGCAGTGAAAACGGATCTACTGCCATGGGGAGAGTGCAGTTTGTGGCTGCGACAGCCTTGAGAGCTGCGCCGTCATTCCAGCCGCCCCGCTTTTCGTATAAGGGAAGTGAATCATACATTTCACCTGCCACACGCATGACCATGGGTTCCGGTATGTCAAAGATTGTTCCATCTATTTCCATGCGCCAGGGGCCGCTTATGACTATGTTCATTTTTCCCGTCCGTGTTTTTTGTTGATTCTGCTATGATGCCGTTAAATGTATCAAGGAATTTTTTTTGGCATCAACTGCTCTTGAATATACAATCACGCCAGTTAATTTACACCCTGAACATAAAATTATTTTATTGAAGAAGGTCATTTTTTTTGAATCGGGCTTGATGGAGAGCTGAATGAGAGTGTTCAATGTAATGAACTATGGCGCACGCCCCGGTGATTTTGATTCAACGGGTGCCATTCAGGGGGCCATAGACGCTTGCGGTGCTGCAGGCGGCGGAACGGTGGAGATTCCTGCTGGTACATTCAGCACTGATATGCTTACCTTGAGAGACAATGTGGAACTTCATCTTGATTCCGGATGCGTTCTGCTGAGTCTGCTTGAACCATTGCCCGAGGATGATGTGGAATACCGTGAGGCATCGTTCAATATGAAACGGTGGCTTGTCGGAGGCTGGGGTATATCAAATGCCTCCATAACCGGAAAGGGGACTATGGACGGCAGGGGATATGTGCGTTTCTGGAATAAAAACGACGGATATGAACATCCTCTTTACGGGCAGAGATACTGGCCCAGCCTGCACAGGCCGAGAGCGCTTCTGCATTTCAGAAGCTGTACGGACATAACCATAAGGGATGTGACGCTTCTTGACCCGCCTGCATACAACATTTGGATGAGCGGATGCCATCGTTGTGATATCGTCGATATAAGAATACGCACCGATGAACGGGGACCTAATAATGACGGCATAGACATAGACTGCTGCTCGAATATCTGCATACGGGGATGCGACATAATAACCAATGACGATGCAATCGGAATATTCAGCGATATCAATACCCTGGGTGAAGACAAGCCCTGTGAGAATATCATTGTGTCGGATTGCCGCATAAAGGCAATTTCAGACGGAATAAGGATAGGCTACGTAGGAGACGGCATAATCAGGAATGTGACCATAAGCAACTGCGTAATCTATGATTCCATGATAGGAATATCCATGATGGAGGCCATAAGCCCCGGCGATCCGAGGGGAGTATACATCAAGTACGGACCACGCATTACGGACATCAATTTCAGTGATCTGATAATAGACGCACAGCAGGCCTTTAATTTCCAGTCCACTAAATCTCCGGCGACTTGCCCGGAACCGATAAAGGGCTATATGGACAGGATATATCTGCGCAATATTACGGCGCGGGCAAAACGTGGATGCTATTTCGGTGGCGTGCCGGAATCCCCATTGCGCACCATAGAGATATCGCAGCTCAATCTTGTACTTTCGGGAGAGATGGGCAGTGATTTCCAGCAGCGCGTCCCTGAACCGTATCCGGTGTGGACGGACATGCCCTTTGACGGACTGCCTTGGCCGTTTTTTGTGCGTTATGCGAATGACTTCACTTTACGGGACAGCAGCATACGCTGGGAGAATGCGACAGGCCGCTGGCAGCCTGAACCGGTCAAGGCGGAGTATTCTACGGTTCATGTAAAGGATTTGAGATGCGTAAATCAGCCTGTGCAGAGTCCTGCACCACCGGAGTTTCCGGTTGATTCTGGTGGCGAATATTCATTTTTCAAGGACTTTGCTCCCGAAAAGTCATGCTCTGCATGCGGTAAACTTGCATTTTTGCGCGGGCATTCAATGTATTCCTTCTGCAAAGCGGATTTTGATCCGGGGACTGTAGATTGGAAAGAATATATTTCAGGACTTGAAGCCTCCGGCGTAACAACACTTCTGTGGGAGTATTCCGTTTGCAGGGAACTTTATAAGCGCTTTTATCCATCGAGTCGCTACAGTGACATGCGTGGCAGCTGCATTCTTCCGGGGTTTCTCAAGGCCGCTGCTGAAAGCAGCTGCAAAGTATATGTCGGGACTTATGCCTCTACAGTGTTATGGCGTCAGGAATTGAGTGAAGCGGCTTTGGAGAAGGAGATAATTGAGCAGAAGTGCTGTATTTCTGAACTCGTAAAACAGGGGCGTGCAGATGGATATTTTCTGCCGTTGTGCCGTCCCGGCACGG
>JAZURH010000390.1:0-9508 GCA_045606125.1 Lentisphaeria bacterium
GCCCCATAAGCCCCATAAGCCCCACAAGACCCACAAGCACCACAAGCCACACAAGCCACACAAGCCACACAAGCCACGCAAGCCACACAAGCCACACAAGCCACACAAACCACACAAACCCCATAAGCCCCATAAGCCACACAAACCCCATAAACACCACAAGCACCATAAGACCTGCAGGGATTGAATTACACAAAAAATTACGGAAGCTGCATGACTTATGAAAAACGGCCTGGGATAACAGATCCCGCGAAGTCACGGAAGATTACTGAGAATCATTTAAATAACAAATCTCATGGGCCATGGAACCTGTAACATCACCAGTCCCTGCAGGACAAGCCAAACCCATTTTAAATCAGAATGCATGCATGTCTGCGGCTTTACGGTGCCGGGATATGAATACCCAGCCTGAATGATCGGCCGGCACTGGAATTATTGTCATAAATGATGTATTTTTTGTACATATTATATACTTGCACACTAAGATTGCTGTTCTATATTAGCGACAATTTAAAAATCAGGAGAATGCCTTATGCAAGTAAAAGTCGGTTGTGCTGAAAACATTATAGAAGTTCCTCTTTTTGCTGAACTCGGTGGTTACGGTCCTTTTCTTGGAAGGCGTAACCGAGGCGTAAGAGATCCCCTGTACGCCCGTGTCCTTACAGTCAATGACGGAAACAGCAGAAATGTAGTCATCGTAACGGACACCATATCGTCCAGCGAAATAGAATGCCGCCGTCTGCGCATGGAACTTGCCAGCGAGTTTGTAATAGATCCGGAAGGCATAATGTTCATAGCCACCCATACCCATTCCGCCGCAGGCGTGGCCAGCTGCGATGTGGGATACGGCGAGCCCAGCGCGGAATTCTGCGTGAACTGGCGCAGCACCATCAGAAAATCCCTTATGGAAGCCCTGGCAAACGAAGAGCCGGTCAAAGCAATCGCTGGCAAGGCTCCCATACGCAAAGCCATAGGCTCAAGGCGCACTACTTCTGAAGACAAGCATATTGATCCGGACATCAAGTGGGTGAAAATGGTGCGTGAAGACGGTTCCGTAAAGGTGCTTCTGCACAACTATGCCCTGCATGGCGTAGTGTTCGGAACCCAGCCTCTGGTCTCCGCAGACTGGATGGGAGATGCCAACAGAAAGATCAAGGAACGCAAAATCGCCGAAATTGGCTTCTTCATGTACGGCACCGCCGGAGATGTGAATGTGATTTGGACACATAAGCCCGCAGAAAGAGACAAGAACCTGGACTGGATCAGCGAAAGCTATGTGGACGATCTGGAAGCAGACATGGGCAACGGGCAGGAAATCCAGCTCGCACCGGTCAAGTGCTCCCTCAAAGCAGTGGAATTCCCAACGGAAAAAGTTGATCCTGCAGAATACAGGGACATTGCAGAAAAAATCATATCCAAGGTTCCGGACAGATATGCAAGGCCAACGAACCAGGAGGAAAAACTGCTGTTCTTCACTCATGACAGACTTCTTGAGATGGCAATACTTGCCGAGAACGGCAAGGATTTCCGCGTAATGCGGGACCTGCAGGCACTGCGCATGGGCGATATAGCCATATATGCCATACCGGGAGAACCCTTCCTGGCAGTCGGCGAAGATTTGCGCGCCCGCTCACAGTTCAAGTTCCCCATCGCGGTATCCGTTGCAAACGGAGATGCGGGATACTTCCCGACACCTGAGATGTTCGCCCAGTATCCGTCCATTTTTGCCAGTGATGACTTCGGGGCTTTCGGCTTCTATGAAGTCTGGTTCGGCCAGGGCATGCACAGGCCGAAGTTCAAGCCGAACATCATTGAACACATTGTAAGCAATCTGTTGAAACTCAACATAGACTGATAACTCAAAAAACAAAAAATTCACAGCAAGGAGAAACTCATGCAGGGAACATTCAGATTCTCATTCGGCCCCTGGAACATCCATGAAGGCGCCGATTCATTCGGACCGGAAGTGCGCCAGACTATCGAATTCAACAAGAAGCTGGAACTCTACAAGCAGCTCGGTTTTGACGGCATCCAGTTCCACGATGACGACGCAGTGCCCGGTTGCGGAGACGGCAACATGTCCCAGGCTGAAATGATCAAGACAGCCCAGGATCTCAAGAAAACATTGGACGACCATGGCCTCACAGCCGAATTCGTCGCCCCCCGCATGTGGTTCGATCCCAGGACCATTGACGGCGGTTACACATCAAACGATCCCAAGTGCCGCGAATACGCCATCGAGCGCACAAAGCGCACCATCGATATCGCCAATGCCCTGGGAACACGCAACATCGTGTTCTGGCTGGCACGCGAAGGCACATACATCCGCGAAGCAAAGGACCCCGTGTGGGCAACTGAAAAGATCGCCGAGGCCGCACAGGCACTGCTGGACTATGATCCCAATGTCCGCCTTATGATTGAGTCAAAGCCCAACGAACCTGTTGACCACGCATACATCCCCACCATCGGCCATGCCATCGCACTGGGACTGCTCACCAGCGATCCCTCACGTATCGGATGCCTTATTGAGACAGCCCACTCACTGCTGGCCAACCTCTGCCCCTCAGATGAAATGGGATACGCAATGGCCCACAAAAAGCTGTGGAGCGTCCACCTGAACGACCAGAACGGTCTCAAGTTTGACCAGGACCTCACCTTTGGTGCAGTGGATCCACGCCGCGCCCTGAATCAGGTTCGCGTTCTGGACAAGAACGGCTTCGGCAACAACGGCGAATGGGTTGGTCTGGATGTCAAGGTAATGCGTACACAGAAGGATGCAGTTGGCCTGAAGCATCTTGAATACAGCAGGAAGATCTTCCTCCGTCTTCTTGAGATCAGCCGTTCTCTTGATGATGCCAAGATCGAGGCTCTGCAGGCTGAACGCGACTATGAGGAACTGAACTGGTATATCCTGGATTCAATTCTGAAGTAATTCAAGCGTCTGGGAGGGAGGCGGTATTTTTTCCGCCTCCCGTTTACTCGGAATGCATCGGGCGGCGTTCAGTTTTTCTTTCGCCGTCCTTTTTTTGTAACGGAGACCAAAGATGACAAAGACTCTTAAGGTAGGCGTTATTGGCTGCGGAATGATAAGCGACTGGTATTTCAAGGCCGCCAAGCGCTTCAAACAGCTGAATATTATCGCATGTGGGGACCTGAATCAGGAAATCGCTGAAAAGCAGGGAAAAGAATACAATATTCCTGTCTGGGATGTAGAGGACATCTACAACAGTGACGAGGTGCAGCTCATTATCAATCTCACTCCCCCAAAAGTACATTACCATGTGATGAAGCGGGCCCTTGAATCAGGCAAGCACGCATACAGCGAAAAGCCCCTGGGAGTCAATCTGGAACAGGCCAAGGAACTTCTGGACATCGCCAAGGCAAAGGGGCTTTACATAGGATGCGCCCCCGATACGTTCATGGGCGGCGGACACCAGACAGTGCGCAAGCTTATTGATGACGGCTGGGTAGGCAAAATCTTTGCAGGAACAGCCATGTTCATGGGACGCGGCCCCGAAAAATGGATACACGCCCCGGCATTCTACGATGTGGGCGCCGGTCCGCTTCTGGATATCGGACCATATTTCATCACCCAGCTTATAAATCTTCTCGGTCCCGCAGTGGCAGTTACGGCAGTAGTCACCAAGGGTCCTGACTTCCGTATCGGCGGAGAAGAGACAGTTCCCCATATCTATCCTGTGAATGTGCCTACCCATCAGGCCGGTATCATAGAGTTCGCCAGCGGTGCGCAGATCACCCTTATCGGAAGCTATGAGGTGCACAAGTCCTCCCATCCCTACATCGAACTGTACGGAACCGCAGGAAGTGTCCAAATGCATCATCCCAACTGGTTCGGCGGAACAGTCAAAGTTTTCCAGCCCGGATATGAGGACTGGAAGGAAGTGCCCCCCAGCCATATATACAACACCGATGCCCGCAGTGTGGGCGTGGCGGATATGATAACAGCCATCACGGACAAAAAAGCGGCAAGGGCGTCAGGCGAACTGGCATACCATGCACTGGAAATAATGCTCTCATTTGAGAAATCCAGCAAACTTCAGGCGCGCGTAGTGCTTGAATCCACCTGTGCCAGACCCGAGGCAATGCCTCTGGGCCTGCTGGACGGCGAAGTGGAGCCAATTGACATCTGCGGCAGCCGCTGAGGTGTCGTGTGCAGCGGGGGACGCATTTGCGCCCCCCTGATTTGTTTCAGTCAAAAAAACAGAGAACAGCATGAACTTGGATTTTCGCATTGAATGGGGATATCAGTATCTTTACAGCCGCAGACATTATCATCCCGTCTACAACTGGGACGGCGGTCTGGAATGCAGCGGAGGCGCCATTGAAAGCATTTACCGGCTGGACTATCCTGTAAGCTGGTATGGTCCCGGGCATTGCGCCGTTGAGACAAAGATGGATTCCCCCAGCTGGGAAAGCCGTACAAAGCGCGGCATAAAAGGCATACGCATAGAGGCGGAAGCAGATGACGACGCGGTGTTTACACTGCGCACTGCCAGCGGTACATTCAGTTTTTCCGCAGGTGAACTTCGTAAGGCAAAGCGCCTTGTATTCAATGTAGGACCCAAGTATCTTGGCTGTCATGTTGTGGTGACCATGACCGGCCATATCTGGTTCAGGCCGGAGCCTAAGCCGGGACAAACTGTGTTTGAGGCAAAAGACCTGGATTTGCCCCGCAGGGACTGGGCGCGCATGCGCACAGGCGAGATCATCCCCGGAGGAGCACTGACATTCGAGGCTGAGGTGCCCCAGCCCAAACAGGATTTTTCCGAAACTCTGATACATCTTCAGGCGATGGCCGCGCCCAGGGAGCACACACCCGGAGCGGAAAAACAGGTTTACGGATATTTTGACTTTGAACTGGACTGCGACGGAAACACCGTTAAGCAGTTCAAACAGTTCCTGCGAATGCATGATGGGGACATGCAAATGCTGGACGATATATGGATACGGGTCCAACTTGCCCCCGGAAAGCATGTTTTCACCTTGAAAAACCTGCATACCGGCCTTTGTCTGCTGGTCAGCAGGCTGGTGATACAGCAGTCAGAGCGGAATCACGGTGAATTAAGCATACCGGAATGGACGCTGGTAAATGAACATGTGGTTGGCAAGGTCTTTGCCGTAAAGGCGGACAATTTTGAAATACAGCTTCCCGCCGGAAAAATCGATCTCAAGGCAGAACCCGGCTGGAACGAATTTGACTTTGTATCGGACAAACCCGGCGTCGTGGAATGCAAATGCGGAAAATACACTGCGTCCGTGCAAGTGCATGACACAAAGGAAGAAGACATACCGGTAAAGGTCGGTTATGACATGACAGCTGTCCCAGCGGACGAAAATGGTTTCATGGACTGGATACTGGACTACACCGCACGCACCCGCATGGGAAACTTCCCCGTGTTCCGCAGCTTCCTGTACGACCCGGAAAAACGGGGCCGCAATCTGCCCGTACCGGGAAAGCTCATGAGAAAATGGGGTGAATTCTGCAGAACACATTATTTGTACGCAGAAGCGGCAACGGATTTTGATGACGGGGAGCTGAAAGCGGGGGCCGGAGAATATTTCCATGGAGCCGGAAAGCATGAACATACTTGCCTTACATACGGCCTTGATCCAACGGAACCTTATGCAGCCAATGACATGAAAGAGGCCATGGAGCATTTCAACGCATGGATCAAACCACAGATCGACAGGGCACATGACGCCGGCGCCCAAATGGAATTCGGCGATGCCTCAGGTGCCATACGCTATACTTTCCTGGCTGGAGTGGATTCAGTCCGCGCCGAGACCATGGTTCCCCATACCCAGCATCTGCTAAGTCAGGCCCGTCCTGCGGCGGAAGCCCTGGGCAAGGGTGAATGGGGCGTGCATATTGCAATACAGCATCCGATGCAGCCCTATTTTGACACGCATCTCAGGCTGTTCTATCTCAGCCTGATGCAGCCATGGATGATGGGCGCCAATTTCATATACGAAGAGGACAGCCTTTTCCAGATATGGAAAGAGGAGCGCTTCTCCTGGGATGACGCTTTGACAAAGGGAAAGCGGGATATGCTGCGCAAGTTCTTCCGCTTTGCAAAGACCCATCCCCGCAGCGGAAAGTGCATGCGTACGATAGGCCTTCTGGAAGGACGCTATGCCGCCCCCTTCAACGGATTTATCTGCGGCAGCGAACAGACACCCGAATATGCGGTATGGGGCGCATTCGGCAAGAACGCTCCTGAATGGGGGCATTGCCAGCCGGAAAAATGCAGGCAGGTATATGATGTCCTCATGCCGGGTGCTTCAACACAGCCCCTGCGCCAGCGTTTTGACAAGCGCCGCTTCTTCTTCTCAGGAACGCCATACGGCGATTTTGACGAGGCTCCCATAGAGGCCTCCGGTGAATATCTTTCAAATTATTCCCTCCTTGTGAATTACGGCTGGAATACTATGATAGGCGAGGATTACAGCAAGCTGTCGAAGTATGTCAGCAACGGAGGCACGCTGCTTACTGGACTGCCCCAGTTCTCGACTCATGTAAAGCGCGAGTTCCTCAGAGACATGGAGGACCTGGCATTGTGGAACAACGGCGACCTGAGCGAAATATGCGGTTTCCGGGTACTTGGAAAGGGCGTTGAATACTGCGGCCAGTGGAATGCAGCAGACAAGGAAAACATTCCCGAACCGGAGCTTTCCGCCATGCCAAATAATTCCACGGAGGAGGACGGCCCTGCGCTGCTGGCTGATATTGAGCTTTGCGGCGGCGAGGTAATTGCCTGGGATGCTGCCACAGGTGCACCCATGCTGATTCGCAACAAGTTCGGCAAGGGCTATATCTACACTTTGACATTGTGAGCATATCCCGGACATGAAAAATTCCAGAAGTTCTCCGCCGCATGGCTGGCAAAACTTGCTTCCATGAACATGACTCCCGTACATGTAAAGGACGATTCAAAGGAAGTGTTCTGGACCGTATGGAAGCTGGACAATGGCTTGTACCGCCTTATGCTTCTCAACACCGACTGGACTGTCAGTGGCAATGGGAAAAAAGTCCGGGTATACACGCCGAAGACATTCACTGATTTTACGGTTCGTGAGGGCCAATCTCTTATGGTGGATCTGGATCTGGACAAAGGATGGAAATATTATAAACCTCTGGATTGGGATAATTTTAATTGAATCCGGCTGTCTGAACATAGGACTTTCATATTATGCGCTACCTTGTATATATTTTTCCGATTCTGATAAACATGATGAACGGCGGTATGTTCTTCATCACCGCCCAGCGTTTTGCCGAAGCAGGCGCTTCCAAGATGCTTATAACCGGCACCATGGTCACATGGGCATTTCTGTATTCCATAATGTCAGTCATAGTAGGACGCTTTGTTACGGAGGCCCGTTCCGCAAAGATGATATTTTTTGCGGCGCTGATGCTTATGGGAACAATGCTGGGTGCCATTCTGCTGCCGTCCCTGAACATGCAGTTTGTATGGCTGCTGTGCCTTGGAATAGCAGGCGCCATATACTGCACTGCGTTCCAGGTGTTCATGAAATATCTGGAAAACGGGCAGGACGGCGGAATTGTGCGCTCCACCGCCCTGTACACGGCGGCATGGAGCACGGGTCTTGGGCTGGGGCCCTTTATTTTCGGCGTGATGGACTGGCGCATAAGCTACGGAATAAATGCGTTTTTCTCACTGCTTATTGCCATAGGCATCTTACTGATAGAAAGGGTATACTGCAAAAACAAAGCTGTCGCTGAAAAAAGCGTGGAGGCCAAACCTGTTCAGGAAGTGGAGCCTCTGTACAGGGACAAGCCTGATCTGGTGATGCTCGGATGGATAGGCGGATTCCTCGGAACCTTTACAATATCCATTCTCAGAACCCTTGAGCCGGCCAGGGCCGTAGAACTCGGTTTCAGCCGTTTCAACAGCGCCATGATAATAGCTGTTGTCAGCTACACCCAGGCTGTTCTGGCTCTGCTTCTGCTGCGGGGCCGTCTTTGGATGTACAGCTCAAAAATACTTGTCATAAGCAGTCTCTGCGGCATTGCCGGCTTCCTGGGATTCGCATACGCATCAAAGCCGATATACATGTACATTTCCGCCATTTTATACGGTATATGCTCCGTCTGCTTCTATTTCAAGTTTGTATTCCATTCGCTGGTACATCCCGTAAAAAGCGGAGTTTATATTTCCATCAATGAAGCCCTGGTGGGTATATCCGGAACAACAGCCCCTCTCTGCGCGGGATTTCTTGCAGGAGCCGGATTGAGCATATCAAACATATTCGTATGCTGCGCCGCAGTTGTATTTGTTTCCATGATCATCCAGATTGCAATGGCAAAGATCAAATGCAGGCATGATTAAAAACAATGGAGAGTATCATGTTGTCCGTGGATAAATATCTTGAAAGAATCAATTTTACCGGTGACAGAACGCCAACCAGGGAAAATCTGATCCGGCTTCAGAAGGCCCATCTTATGAATGTGCCCTATGAGAATCTGGACATATACTTCGGCCGTCCATTTTCCCTGGCAATGGAGGAAATGTATGACAAGATAGTCAACAGAAGGCGTGGAGGCTACTGTTTTGAGCTTAACGGACTTTTTGCCTGGCTTCTCCGTGAACTGGGCTATGATATAAGCGAATATTTCGGCCGCTGGCTTTATCTTGAGCCCATGGCGGCCCCTGCCCGCAGGCATCGCATAATACATGTCAAGTTCAGTGACGGGGACTGCATCGCGGATGTGGCAGTCGGCCAGCGCGCACCCCTTACTCCTCTGGAGTTCAGCTATGACATGGCACAGGAGAGAGAGGGATTCAACTACAGGATAGTGAAGGATGATGTACTGGGCAATATAGTTCAGCGTGAGGAAAACGGAGAATACAGAAACTTCTTTGCCTTTGACCTGGCGCCCCAGCTGAACATAGATTTCGCATACGTGAATTACTATTGCACAAGCCATCCTGATTCCGTTTTCACCAAGAAGATCATGGTTCATATTCCCACAGAAAACGGCAGGAACAGCATTTCAAGCGTACAGGATCCCCAGACCGCAGCCATTACCCCGCTTCTAAATATAGGAATGCCGGACGGTTCAAGCAGCCGCTCTTTCCTTTATGGAAAAGAACAGCTTGCCGGAGCCTTGAAAAAATATTTCGGCATAGAGTTTGATATTTAAGAGCATTTCAGTCTAAAATGATATTTTTGATATATTTTAACCTGAAAATTGCTTGACGATGCCGTAAGGCTATTAAATTAAAAGATGATTTTTGTTGAATACATAAACAAGTGAAATTCAATTCAGAGGAGTGATGCAAAAATGAGTACACTTGCCATTAACGGCGGAAAAAGAGTTTTTCCGGAAAATTTCAGTTTTGAAGTATGGCCTCCCGTATACACGGAAACAGCTGACAAAATAAGGGAACTCTACTTGGCTCACAACTGGAGCTACAACGGCCCCTGTGAAAAGCAGTTCAGCAAGGATTTTGCAAATTATCATGAC
>JAZURH010000391.1:0-5419 GCA_045606125.1 Lentisphaeria bacterium
CCTTGGAGTTATGCTTACCGGGGAAACATCCATTATGTGCGCCACCGGCTCGGAACAGGACCACACTATCGCAGGTGCACCTGCAGGTCCATCGCATTCTATGACCTTCTGCCAATGGTCCTTTGATCCCATATTGCTGCGGTACCAGCCTTCCACGACCACACCGTCATATATGTCCGCCTTCTCGTTTACAAAGAAGAACTTCGCATTTTCACTGTTCAAAGTAATGATTTCCACAGTGCCGTCGGCCTTCACCAACCTAAGTTCTGCACGCATCATGGGGCTTGCCCCCCAGGTGGCCTTGCAACCGTTCCACAGCGTGGATATGTTTCCGGAGAACCATCCGCTGGCAAGCTCCACATCCAGCACATTCTCCCCGCTGCGAACAAGAGAATCCACATTGTACACACGGTACTGTATGCGCTTGTCATACTGGGTATAGCCGGGAGGAAGCACATCATCCGCAACCATGCTGCCATTGAGCTTTGCCTCAAACAGACCGCATGCGGTAATGCACAGGCGGGCCGACACCACATCCGTGCAGCTGAATGCCATGTGAACAGGCTGCACATTGGATATCAGCTCAAAATTGGACGGCTTCACCCAGGGCGCCGTCCAGGCGGTCCCCATGAATCCTGTCTCAAAAAACGAGGATGCCTTCACATCTTCCCCGTCCCCGCCGTTTTCAACTGTCCAATCATAACGCGTAAAAGGACGCAGGCATTCGCCGCCATATTCCACCTGTGCTGTCATGGACGAGCAGACTTTACCGCTGTCCCAGACCGGGGAACCGCCCGCTGTCACAATTATCCTGTACCAATCCTGCTTTTTGAGGGAAGTCTCCCAGGAAAAACGGGGAATGGGCTCATCCATCCCTATGGGTTCTGTCTTATATTCAACGCGAAGGTTTCTCATATTAGTATATATCTCCCTATTTTCCCTGTTTTGCGCATTTCACCTCAACCGCCGTAAGCAGCAGATAATCGATCTTTGCCATGACAAGGGGAAGCTGATCCACCATGGCGGCATTACGCAGCATTCCTAAAAGATGTATAGCAAAACCATGCTTGTCAAATTCCATGAACTCACGGTCAAGAACATGGACAACACCCCAGCCATTGGACGGTATCATTACATTGGACATCCGGTCCCTGAGGCAAATCACGTTTCTGTAAATGCCGGGAACAAGTGGCCATCCGCAACGGGCGCCTATGCCCATGGCAATCAGGCATACCGCAGTCTCGTCACCGCAATTATTCAACATCACATCATTGACAAGATAGTCCGTGACATAGCGTTCCTGAACTTCCTGAACACGAAGACCCAATTCATTTATAAGTTTGGAAAATGCAGACGTGCTTTCAACAGAACAGGCGTACTCAGACGCAATATGCTCCATGAGAGCATTCAACTGCAATTCGCTGGTGCACCGGTCAACTATATTGTTCACTACTACACCAAGCTCCCACAACCCCAACCGGTCATCACTGAGAACTTCCTTGAAACGCTTCACCAGTGCATTACGCCGGTCGGACATGGTGGCAAGCTGATGCATGCGCCTGCGGATATTTGCGTCCGGACTGTCCATATACGCCGCCACAATCTCATCCACATCCCTGCGCGCAATAAGCTCCTTCAGGGCCAGACTTGCCTCAATTTCGTCATCGGCAGCCAATTTGTCTATGATACTGCTGTCCACCATCGGGCAAAATCAAGCAAGCTTCAAGGCCTCGTCAAGAATGGACTGTATCATCTGAGGCGTGATGATTCCTTTTCCTTCAGGAGAATAGTCTGTCTGAAGACCAAGGCAGGTGTAGAGCCTGGAACGCTTGCACACCGGATCCGGCGTATCAGGATCGGGATTCGGCACATATTCGGACTTGCCGCTGTCGTCCAGTCTGGCCACCACCATTCCGGGAATCCTGTTGGGATTAATGCACTGCGCCAGGCAGAAATTGACCAGACCGTCCTCAGTCTCGAGGTCGTTGTATACCTTGATAAAACGCCCGCGCCAGGGTTCCTTTGTCAGAAGTTCATCCAGTCTCTTGTTCAGCATTGTACACTTGGCACAGGTCTTCTTGCCAAACACATGAACTATCATGGGCTTGTTGCTCATATTGAATTATCTCCATTGCGGCGGTCCCGGAGAGAACCGCCGTTTTTATCATTAATAAAAATTATCAGTCTTCGCAGGTGCAGACCCTGTACATGCCGCGCTGGCGGGCTACCAGTTCACCGTAGCGCTTGGACTTGTTCCAGTTCTGTATCTTGCTGAAATATCCTACCACGCGGGTCTCGCCGACAACTTCGTTGGAACCGCATTCCGGGCAAGTCTCAAGCAGACCGCGGCTTTGATGGCCGCAGCGGTTGCAGTATGTGAACTCGGGAGACAGTGTGACCTGGGCAGCCTGGGTCCTGTTGAACACATTGCGTATCAGCTCGGCTATGGCCATAGGCTCGGGCTTCTCCTCGCCTATGAAGGCATGGATGATGGCGCCGGATTCAATGACACTGTGGAACATGGACTGCTTCTCTATGCGCTCGACCAGGCAGACAGGCGCATCTGCAGACAGATGTATGGAGTTGGTGTAGTAGGCCACATCCTCGTTGTCGCCCTTGACGACCTTGGAAGCCTCTTCTCTGAAGAACACCAGGTCCGTCTTGGCAAGGCGGCGGGCAGCGGATTCGGCAGGAGATTCCTCAAGAGTAAACTTGAGGTTGTATTTGGCAGTATACTCCTTGCAGCGGAGATACATGTGAGAAACAACGCGCAGAGCCAGGTTGAAAGCCTCTTCGGAATCGTGCATTTCCTTGCCGATAAGGAAGTTGATGGCGTCGTTCACGCCGATGAGACCGATAATATGGGTGACCTTGTCCAGCTCCACATAAGGCCTGCCGTCACAGGCTGTCTTGCCAATCTGCCACAGCGGTGTGCCGGGACCGGACATCATTTCCTTGATCTTTGCACGCTTCTGGAGATGGGCGTCCAGGGCAATGTCCATGGTCTTGTCAATCTCCTCAAGGAGACCATCCATATTGGCCTTGCCGTTTCTTGCGGCTCTGTAAGCAGCCTGAGGTATGTTGATCGTAACGTTCTGGAATCCGCAGAAGCGCATTGACTCGGGATGGGTAAGCATCCGGTTGTCGTCAATCGTGGTACGGAGACGGCAGCAGGCGGAAAGTGTCACCTCGTCACGGTCGAAAATAAAGTAGGTGGAACCGTTTCTGGAAGCAAGTTCGCAGGCCTCCAGATAGATCTTGTACTGCTCGGGATCGTCGAAAGTCTCCTGTGAAACATGGAAGTCACACTTGGGGAACTCGAACACGCGACCGTTCCTGTCGCCTTCTCCCCAGACTTCCAGCAGAGCGGATGTAAAGCGCCTTGCCTCGGGCATGAAATCACCATAAGTAAGTATCCTGTAGCCGGCGGCTGCTGTACGCTCGTCAATGGCAGGATCTGTATGAAGACCTGCCTTCTCGGTGTACAGTTCCCTGCGCACCAGGACCCTGCCTTCAGCAGTGTCGAGATAGAGGTCCGCAAGTCTGTTGCCGTGGGCGTCCGTGTCTTCACGCAGTACTTCATCAAGGTCACGGACTGTGCCGCTGTCGTCCTTCAGCATGTATTTGCCGCCGGGGCCTATGGCAGGAACCTTCTGCAGGTATTTCGGCACACCTGTATGTATGTTGAAATCCAGGAACAGAGTCTGGCCGCCGCGTGAGAAGGCATTCTGGGAACCATTGAATATAAGTTCCTGGGCAACCTGCTTTATCTCCCTGTCATTCATGCCCACAAGGTAGGGGGCGTAGAAGATGTTGATATAAGCAATGCCGAGAGCGCCGGCGTAGTTGGCCTGCATGGAGGCAAGGAAGGTGTTGAGATGACCTGTAAGAACAGAGGCTGAACGGGCGGAGTTGGACTCGGTGTTCAGATTGCTCAAATCACGCAAACCGTATTTCTTTATATATTCAATGGAGTGTGAGGAGCAATAGACCCTGTGGGGATAACCCAGGTCATGAAGATGAACTGCGCCGGTGTCGTGAGCTTCCTTCACCTTCTTGGAGAAGATAGTGTCCAATCCCCATTGCTTAAGTATCAGCTCTGCAATGCTCAGGTTGACTGCCTCAGGATTGTTGGAGACGATATTGCTGTTCTCCGTAGGCTTGGTGAACATAAGGTTCTCAATGAACTCACGGGGAATATGGTAAAGGGACAGATCCTCAAGCTTGGCGGTAATGCCCCTTTCAACCAGTACATTGTTCACCATTTCACGGATAAGAGTGGTGCCGATGCGCTTGATGTTGCTGGAAATAAGCTGGTTCTCAACTTCCTTGGCAACGGATTCCGCCGTCTCCTCATCAAGCTGGATCTTTTCGATCAGCTTCCTGACTATGCGGTTGCGGTCCCAGGGAAGGGTGTTGCCAGCGCTGACCGAGCTGACAAGAAGGAGGCTCTGGTCGGTGATGTCCGGCTTGTCACCACCCTTTTCATCGCCGTAATTGCGGACGCGAATGGAATTGCGGGCAATCTCGCGCATTTTGCGGTAGCGCTTGAATGCACTGAGTATCTGAAGATGACCGCGTTCGGCAAGGACTATCTCTACCAGGTTCTGGACATCCTCCAGGTTCGGTATGCGCAGCCCGTCCTTGTCAGCGGGGGTGTAGTACTCGCACAGCGGATTGTCCAACTGAGCTATTACTTCATTTGCAATTATGCAAGCTTCTTCTTCGGTTATGCCCTCAAGACCGCGGCGGGCATTGGCGTTGGCAGTCTTGATGACCGCGCTCGAGATTTTCTCCGCACGGAACGGGACCAGCATCCCGTCTCTTTTACGGAAGAAAACAAATGGATTTGTCTGGGTTGACATCTGCATGTCAGGCACCTCTCTGATTGAAATCTTTCATTGTATATGATACATCATCCAAAATTAACGCATACACTATATATGGATTTCAGGCTTTCGTCAAACACTATGGGTAGATTTTTTCTAAAAAAATACTTTATTTTGTCACCCGCCTTCAATAAGTATTTTTTTCTCTTTCAGGTTTGGAAATATATGCTGTCTTTTCACAGTCAATTTTCTTTCAGAAAAGACATGATACCCCCCCCAAAACAGCAACACAACCAACGCTATATTAAAACAAAAATATATTAGCATATAAATATCAGAGTCGTACAAGAATCATATTATTTTAATATGTGAAATATATGTTTATGCATTGATTTACAAATAAATACAAAGTTCATATATTTTCATTTTAGGAATCATGTTTTGCATTGAACATATAATGCACTGTTTGGCTGCCGGAGATCAATTATACCTGATCTCCGTAAAAATATCACACATCAAATCAGAGCTGCCCAAGGCTCTGAAAAACATAAAATCAAAAAAACAGACCAAAAAAAATGACTTTCCCGTTT
>JAZURH010000392.1:0-3188 GCA_045606125.1 Lentisphaeria bacterium
AACCCACTCTATGGGCGAAAGGTACGCTTTTCGACGAAATCATCCGACAGATTTCCCCACCCCAACGCGCGCGAGAAGGGTACAAGAAAGGAAATGTAATCCACGGCGAGAAGGTAACCCACTCTATGGGCGAAAGGTACGCTTTTCGACGAAATCATCCGACAGATTTCCCCACCCAAACGCGCGAAAAGTACTTTTAATTGATCTGCTTCAACAACGAGGGCTGTCCCTCCCAATGTGCGAAAGGTACTGGACGGCACATCTTTCAAGCAAATGTCCCCCCCCTCACCAACGCATATGTAAGGTACTATCCAGAAATTGCCATTGTGTAACAGATTATCGTCCCCTCCCCTACGCTTATGGAAGGTACAAAGGCGGAGAACGGGGAGATCCCGGGAATTGGGTCTCTCCTCTACGCATGCGGAAGATACGGCATAATTTTGAAAATCTAAACGCAATGTACAGCCCCTCCCCTACGCGTGCGGAAGATACAATCAGAAATTCTCCCTCCCACCGGATGTCCCTCCCCGGCACCTGCCGACGGTACACCTGGGCAACAAACAGGCATAGGATTGGCTGCCCTCTCCCCAGCGCAAAGAAAAAAGCACAGAAAACTATAGCCCGTGGCAATAATGAGACAAATAGAGCTTGGGACAAATGATACTTGCAAAAAACAGCATTGCAGTTTCAAAATAATTCAAACTAAGAACAATATTTCCTTAATTCATTCGTTTTTATTCTAAAAAAGAATTTTTTTACAACAAAACACAAAGGGAATTTAATGTACACTGAGATCAATGAAAATATGTTGTCTCTTCTTGAGTCAGCTGGAAGAGAACAGGGACTTAACAATCGTCAGCTTGCAGAAAAAATCGGTGTATGCTGGCTGACCCTGCACAACTGGCAAAAAGGCACAACTACGCGTCTTTCAGCCCGGAGCAGCAGAAAGTTGAATACTTTTCTGGAAAAATCATCCATTGAAAGCGCAGACAGAGATACAACTTCACTATTAAAAAAAACAGCGAATATCTGTGATTTATGCAAGGGACACCCGAAAATACGCTCATCTCTTTTCCAAAAAATGGGTGTACTTATAAACGAAACTCTGACCAGATACGGTTCAGCCGGCAACACAAACTAAGTTAACAGGCAGTCATAAAAAACATACCCGACACAAATACAATGGCTGTCTTTCTTTTTTCTGTGGCAAATGAAGAAAATACAGTTATGTTATGGCATTCCGTAATGAATGGGCGTATCAGCGGCCGCAAAGTCGACGGAACATCGGTATTACAAGAACTACACTTTCGGAGAGAATATGGACAATAACTCACAGGACAAACCGAAGTCACTGTTCGGGGACAATGACATAAGGTATTCGGTGGATACAGTAGATCAGCGCTGGGGCAGAGAAATGGCGCGGCGCAAGAAACTTGCAGCCAAAATAGCCATCCCGGCACTTATAATACTGATATCGCTGTGGCTTGGCTCGGCTAAAAAGTATGAATTCTTCCCATTCCAGCAGGAAATCCAGCCTATGATGCCACCAGAAAATGTTGAACCACCGCCTGAAAAGCCCGGCACTCCCATTGAAAAAATGGGTTATGAAAAAGCCAACATGAAATTCAGCATCCTGTTTTCAAAGGAAGAAGGCAAACTACCAGATGAAGTGATGGCCGTGTTCCATGAAGCAACAGACAGCAAACCAAGCCGGATATATGCAGAAATATGGAATGAGGAAAATGCCCCCGACTGGTTGAAGAAAATGTTGCCTCCGGGAGGCAAATACGCAATCGGGCTGGATGACGGCCCCATTTTTGAATCAATGGACACAGTTGACAAAATCATCAAAGTCATCAATGACACATACTCCATCACATACAAGGATGATGCTCTTGTAATAAATCCAGCCACATACGGTTTCAAAGCGCCAACTGAAGAAGAATTAAAGGAACGGGCAGAAAAAAGACGCAGGATGGAAGAGGATGCCAATCTGAAGCTGCCGGGACTTAAGTTCGAGCGCTGATATGGAATCCGGATCGCCGCAGAAGATGATAATTGCGGCATCTGTGCAGATATGATAAAAAAGCAAGTCGAAGATTTTTTTGGCGAACATTCGCCTTTGAAAACCATGACCGGGGGCGATTTCCGCTATGAGGAACGCCCCCAGCAGGGGCGCATGGCAATTGCTGTTGCAGAAGCCATGGACGATGAAAAAAATCTTTGTATAGAAGCCCCCACCGGAGTCGGAAAGACCTTTGCATATCTCGTTCCGGCAGTGCTGTATGCAAAAAAAATGCAGAAAGCCGTTATCATCAGCACGCACACCATAAATCTCCAGGAACAGATAATAACAAAAGACATACCCCGTCTGGAGGAAATGCTTCAATGCGAGATCAACGCCGTGGTAGCCAAAGGCAAGGCAAACTATCTGTGTCTGAGGCGCTTCTACGAGACTATTGACACGGCCCAGGATCTTATCGCATTCGACGGAACTTCAGGAGATTTGGCCAGGCTGACAAAATGGGCACACAAGACAGACACCGGTGATTTTTCAGAAATGAAAAGACAGATTTCACCTCTGCTTAAATCCCAGGTCTGCGGTGAATGGGGAAACTGCCCCGGCTCAAAATGCGAATACTTCAAATCCTGCCATGTGCAAAGAGCAAAACGGGCGGTCATGAATGCGGAAATAATAATCGCAAATCATGCCAAGTTCTTCTCAGCCATAGCAATGGATGCAGAAAATGCCAAGAAAAATGATGAAAAACATCAGGATGAAAAGGCACTTCCCGATTATTGCGCTGTAATACTGGACGAGGGACACACCATTGAAGATGTGGCATCAAGCCATCTCGGTCTGTCAGCCGATTCTGCTTCAATAAGAGCGCTCTTCAATAAACTGTACAACAACGAAAAAGGCACAGGACTTTTTTCTGCGCAAGTATTCGCTCCCGAACAGCGCTTCTTCACAGATGCAAAAAAAAGATGCGAAGCTTTTTTCAACAGTCTTTCGGAGTGGATGACCCTGCCGGGCAACGAAGAAAATCCCCTTTGCTACACGACACCCAATCATATTCCCCACTGGCTGGGAGAAACTTTTTCCGAGACCATATCCAAACTGGAATTCCTGAGAACCAAGGAGGAGGATGAGTCCCGCAAAGCTGAAATAGAGGGCGCAGTAATGG
>JAZURH010000393.1:0-2640 GCA_045606125.1 Lentisphaeria bacterium
TTATTTTGATTTTGCTCATTGGGAGGGCACTGTTTCCGGAGAAATCCTGGTTAAGGAACAGAACAGTGATGCCATTGATACAGGAACTGCTTTTGCCTGCTCATGGCAGGTAAAGGATATGCGCTTCAACAGCAAGTCGGATTCCTGGGAAGTGCTTACGGATAAGGAAGATGCTACAGAAGGTTTTGAGGAGTCAGCAGCAGCGCCAAATTGCAATATTGCCGCTGTCCGCACTGATTACAGAACCCTTGCGGAGGCAGCAACCGACTATGACACGGAAGAATATGATGGCATGAATTTTTCCGCAGTTGAAAGTACTTTTTCCACTGCATTCATACCCAATCGTCCTTTCAGGAACATCTGGGAGCTGGGTGCGATACATAGAGGTCAGCCTTTCAGGACTCTGTCTTTGCTTGAATATGACAAGGCAATAGTTGATCAGGTAAAAATAGGTCCTGTAAAGAAGAGGCGTGATACATTCAACTGCAATACAAGAAACATTGATGTTTGGAAAGAACTTGTTGCCGGCATTGATGTCACGACCCATTACAAGGACATATCATCAGGTGAGAGTGGTACAGAGGTTAACACAACGGCTGATATTGCGCCTGTTGCCAGTTCATTGAGCAGAAGCGGAAGTGCAGAAGTATTTGCGGCTTTGAATCCGACCACTTTAGTGAACGACAGGGAAAAGGAAGCCTTCCTGGGAAGAACCGTGGGTATGCTTGGGACGCGTAATGACAAGTATACGGTTCTTGTGGCGGCACAGTCCCTTATGGAGCTGCCAGATGTCCCGGTAAGCAGTGAAACGGATTTTAATGCTTTGAAGGACAGTCTTGTCAATCCGGTTGTCTATCATGACGCGGATGGCAATAAGAAAGCCTATTCTGTTCTTGCCACACAAAGGATCATGGCGCATCTTGTTTATGATGTGTGGCGTAGAAAGATGAAGGTTGTGCAGATTTACCATCTGGAGGATTGATATGAACAGATGCGGAGTTGCCATAGCTTTTGTCCTTCTGTTTTGCGCTTTTCAGGGGCTGTTTGCCCAGAAGGCCGCAAAGTCCTTGCCTAAATTAAATTCGGAGCAGAAAAAGCATTTGAAAGTCTACAAGGAAGTCAATGATTCCATGTTGACCGGTAAGTTTGACAGTCGGGAAAACTTCAGGAAGATCTACGAATTGTTTTCCCGCAGCGGGGGCGAATTATCAAAGTCAAACGAATCCAAAGCCAGTGAAATGAGCATTAAATCCGGTGAGGCGTATGACTCCGGAAAATCGCCTCTTGGGGACAAGTACAAGTCGGCTGCCGATTTGTACAAGAGCATGTCGGAATTGGCTGCTTCCATGCCTGAGATTTATAAATCAGGAAAGAAAGGCAGAATGGAGGCTTGTATAAAGGAATATCTCGAATCGGAGACTCTGTTGATCAGGATGGGTGCCAAACCCTGTCCCCGTCGATGGATTTCCCCGAAGGAGGCGAGCGCCTGCCTGATTGCCATGAGTTCCAACAGGAAAGCGAGGAAAAAATGAAAAGAAGATATTTTACATTGGTGGAATTGTTGGCTGTAATGGTCATAATACTTGTTCTTGCAGGAATAACTGCCGGCAGCATTATGTTTGCAACCGGCCGGGGTGATGAGGCAAGGACAGTTGCTCTTATGACAGAGTTTGCCGATGCTCTTGAGGAGTATAAGAACGACTATGGCTCATATCCGGTTTTCCCAACAAGCCAAAAGGAGTCCGGGCAGCGCAATTATGCAGGCGCTCAGATCAATTTCGATGATTCTGTTTGGGACAAGTTTCTCAACCGTGAAAAGAATAAAAAGGACAGACCTTATTTTGTGGCTCCTGACGGTGTGTTCAAAGATGGTTTTGACAATGTTTTCTGCTACTCCTATCCGAACAGGATAAAGAGTCGCAATACAAGCAAGTTTGTTGTCTGGTCTATGGGCGTTGATGGCTATCATGGCGGCAAGAAGGATATTGAAGACAGTTCCTCTACCAATGATTCAAATGTCAATGAGGCAAGGACTGATGCGGGAGCCAACGGTTCCGATGATATTTGCAGCTGGAAGCAGAATTGAAGATAATTGTGGAGGTTTGTATGAAGAAGTTTTTTACACTTACTGAATTGCTCATAAGCATTGCCATCATCGTTATTCTGGCGGCGATACTTGTTCCTGTTGTAGGTTCCGCCATAGGCAAGGCGGAAGTGGCTAAGGGGAAAACCCAGATTTCAACTCTTATGACAGCGATCAAGATGTATGAAAGTACATACGGAAAACTGCCGATTCCGGATGGCTATGATGAAGTTGAAGTCATAGAAGGGGATTGCTATACCTGGCTTATTGAATTGCTTCAGGGACAGGAAAGTCTTACAGGTTCAGGTACCTATGGTACTCAGGCCAAGAAAAATCCCCGTAAAATGCAGTTCCTTGACATTGTCGATAATAATCCGGGACGGTACAAGGATCCCTGGGATAATGATTATTTTGTCATTCTTGATAAGACCCATAAGGGAAAGATGGTGGAGCCGGAGATTCCCGGTGTGAATCATAATGGTTGGAAATCTGAGAGTTCCAGGCATGTTTTCTATTATCCGATAGTCATCTGGAGCAAGGGACCCGACGGAGAACTG
>JAZURH010000394.1:0-6414 GCA_045606125.1 Lentisphaeria bacterium
CTCATAGGACTCATAGGACTCATAGGACTCATAGGACTCATAGGACTCATAGGACTCATAGGACTCATAGGACTCATAGGACTCATAGGACTCATAGGACTCATAGGACTCATAGGACCCATAGCCATCATAGGACTCATAGCCCCCCCATGGGACTTATCTTCAGATAAACAAGCACGACATACAAAGTCCAATCCACGCAGACTTTTACTTTGATGACATGGTTTGAAATATGCAGCAGTGCATGATACATTTGACCACAATCTTGATTAACATATTCGAAAACATTGACAAAAGCTTTTCAAAGAGGGACTCAGATGAGAAAGATTCGTGTAATGTCAATTATGGCGCACCAGGACGACTTTGAGTTTGAAGCGGCCGGACTTTTCGCAAAACTGCGCAACCACTACGGTGACGATGCAGAACACAAGGTTCTTACCACAAGCCGGGGCGCCAGCGGGCACCACATCCACGGCACAGACGAAACTGCGCTCATAAGGGACGCAGAGGCAAGAGCCAGTGCCGAACTTGTCGGCGCCGAATACGAAAACCTGACACAGTTGGACGGCTCCCATGTCACCATGCAGGTATTCTGTGACAGAAACCTTCTTGGCGGTCTCTGGAACGCTATCCGGGCCTTTGCACCCGACTACATCATCGCCCCACCGGTGGCAGTCAATCCACTGGCAGGAATACATATAGACCACCAGCACACTGCGGAAGCCGTAAGACTTGTGGCCTACCAGCTGGGCGTGCCCAATGCCTATCCGACCATGAACGCGCCCAGAGTCACGAAATACAAGCCGCCTGTGGTGCTTACCTGCATTGACGGATACGCCCAGGATGTGATATGGCATTTCCGCGCATGCGTCGACGATGTCAAGGAGACAAAGCTCAACATGCTCAAGTGCCACAAGTCCCAAATAGAAGAATGGCTCCCCTTTGTGGACAACCTTGATGCAGACGAGCTTCCACCCTTCAACCATGAGGAATGGCGGGCGAACACAGAACTGCGCCATGTCAGACGCAATGCACTTTGCGGTTTCGATGACAAACGCTGGTTTGAATATTTTGCCGTGACTGGCTGGGGTTCCGGAAGCTGGAAAGACACAAGCGTACTGGAAAAAGTACAGGAAGCCTTCCCGTTCTTTGAAGCCGCAAAATAAAGCATACTCAGATCATAAAGACAGCCTCGCTTACAAAAACGCATCAAAAAGCGCAAATAGTGCTATTTTCAACTTGTTAAGAAAGATTTATGGTTTAAATTAAGGGGCTTTGATTTCATTTTTATGCAGGATACAGCGGGCAATTCATGCAAATATTGCGCCCGCGTATCCTGCGCAGAAAAACTACAGAATAAAAAATTACCGGAGAACAGTAAAAAATGTCTGATGTTATGACGAGGCATGAACTCGTTGTCAGGATCGCAAAGGAAATAGACCTGACACAGAACGAAGTATCAGATGTAGTCCAGCTTGCGCTGGATTTCATTGTCCAGGAACTTGGAAAGGGGCGTACAATCGAATTCCGCAATTTCGGAATATTTCAGCCGGTGCGCCGCAAAAACCGTTCCAAAGAAGGCGAGGACAACGGTGAAAGCACCGTAGTGCGTTTCAGACCGGGAAAGGTCATGAAAGAGCATGTCGCCAAACTTGACCCCGCAACCCTTGATTGAAAACATACAGGAGAAAAATCGACCATGGCTGTCACAGAACCCCTTCCGGGAACCTCAGACCTGTGGGAACCGGAACTTTTTGATTGGAATGAACTGGAAAACAAAGCCAGGGACATTTTCCACAGGTATGGCTACACCGAACTGCGCACCCCCATATTTGAAAGAACTGATGTATTCGTGCACAACCTGGGTGAAAGTTCCGATGTTGTCCAAAAGGAAATGTATACTTTTGAAGACAGGGGCGGCCGCAGCCTGACACTGCGCCCAGAAGGGACAGCCGCAGTCATAAGGGCGATAGCCAACAAAGGTCTTGAACAGGGAGAGGAAGTCCGCACATTCTACATGGGGCCCATGTTCCGCGGTGAAAGACCGGCTGCAGGACGCCGTCGCCAGTTCCACCAGGTGGGAGTGGAGACAGTTGGCAGCAACTCGCCATGGATGGACGCCGAATGTATAGCCATGCTCTGGTTCTTCCTTGAATCGGTAGGTGCCGGCGGCGGAAAACTTCTGCTGAACAGCAGAGGCCTGCCAGTTGACAGACCTGTAATATCACAGGCCCTGACAGATTATTTCACTCCGAGGATAAGCGAAATGTGCGAGGACTGCCAGCGCCGCCTCACCATGAATGTCAGCCGCATCCTGGACTGCAAGAACCCGGGCTGCCAGGAAATCATCAACGGTGCTCCCCGCATATCGGATCTGTTCTGCGATGAAAGCAAAATATATTTCCAGCGCGTATGCGAGGCCCTGGACAAATTGGGCGTCCCCTATGAAATCGCCCCCAGGCTGGTACGCGGGCTTGACTATTACATGCACACGGTCTTCGAGATAACCCATCCCGGTCTTGGCGGCCAGGATGCCATCGCCGGCGGAGGGCGTTACCGCATCACTCCTCCCGGCATGAAGAACCCGGTAGAAGGCATAGGTTTTGCGGCAGGAATGGAGCGTATCCTCATGGCCCGGGCAAGCCGCAATGTGACTGCTCCCGGAAGCACGGACATGGATGTGGTAGTGGTATGTCTGGGAGAAAATGCCGTACCCGGCGGGCTTGTTCTTGCAGAACAGCTGCGCCGCGAGATGTCCGGCGTACGCATCAAGGCTGACTTCAGTGCCAGAAGCCTTAAAGCACAAATGCGGACAGCCAACAAGTACAATGCCAGAATAGTTCTCATACTTGGCGAAGATGAAATAGCCAGGGGTGAAGTTCTCTGCAGAAACATGCAGGATTCTTTCCAGGAAAGTGTTCCGCTGGACAAAATAAAGGATGTCATTGCAGCCAAATTAACAAAGTAACAGGCAGCAGGACACCGTACACAAAATACAACACCATTTTTTTAAGGAAAACGGAAACAATGTCATTCAAGCGCACTCACAACTGCAACGAACTCAACACCGCAAATATCGGGCAGAATGTAACGCTCTGCGGCTGGGTCAACTCAAGCCGCAATTTGGGCGGCATGATCTTCATAGATCTCAGGGACAGAGAAGGCATAACCCAGCTTTTCATAGACCCTGCAAAGACACCTGAAGTAGCGGCTGCTGCCAAGGACATCAGGGAAGAGTGGGTGCTGCGCGTTGACGGCACTGTGCGTCCCCGTCCCGAAAACATGGTGAACTCCAAACGGGCCACCGGCGGAATAGAAATAGAAGTCGAAGCACTGGAGATACTCAACACGGCCCAGCCCATGCCCTTCCACCTGGAAGACCCGGCTGCAAGCGAAGACTTGAAACTCAAATACAGATACCTGGACATGCGCCGCTCCGGCATTCTGGATAATCTGCGCCTCCGCCACAAGATCACCAAGGTATGCAGGGATGTTCTGGATGAAAACGGATTTGTGGAAGTCGAGACTCCCATACTCAGCAAAAGTACTCCCGAAGGCGCAAGAGACTACCTTGTTCCCAGCCGCGTCAAACCCGGCACATTCTATGCGCTGCCTCAGGCACCCCAGCAGTACAAGCAGCTTCTCATGGTAGGCGGCATTGAGCGCTATTTCCAGATCGCAAGATGCTTCCGGGACGAGGACCTGCGCGCGGACAGGCAGCCCGAATTCACGCAGATAGACCTGGAGATGAGTTTCATCGACCAGGAAGACATCATAACCCTGGTGGAAAACATGATCGCCAGAGTTGTCAAGGAAACCATAGGCAGAGAAGTGCAGACTCCTTTCCTGCGCATGACATACGCCGATGCGATGAACAGCTACGGCAGCGACAAGCCGGACCTGCGCTTCGGTATGGAAATACAGGATGTATGCCAGGTATTTGCCTCCACAGAATTCAAGGCATTCAGCGACACCCTGGCAGCTGGCGGCGTATTGAAAGCAATCAATGCAAAGGGCATGGCGGCGGCAGCAAGCCGCAAGGTACTGGATGACTGGACTGCCACTGCAAAACTCTACGGAGCAAAGGGACTGGTATGGCTCAAGAGGGAAAACGACACCTTCACCGGCTCAGCAGCAAAATTCTTCAATGAAAATGAAATGAACGCCCTGGCTGAAGCCATGAAAGCTGAAAACGGGGATGTGGTTCTTATCATAGCAGATAAGTGGCGCACAGCCTGTGAAGCAATGGGACGCCTCCGCCTTGCCGTGGCGGACAAAGCCGGACTTGTAAACGACCCGACTCTCATGAAGTTCCTGTGGGTCGTGGAATTCCCGCTGCTTGACTGGGATGAAAACGAACAGCGCTTCGTTGCTGTGCACCATCCCTTCACAAGTCCTATGGACGAAGACATGGACAAACTGGAAAGCGACCCGGGTTCAGTCCGCGCCAAGGCATACGATGTTGTGCTGAACGGTGTCGAACTGGGCGGCGGTTCTGTCCGTATCCACCAGACAGATCGCCAGGCACTTATGTTCCGCACTCTCGGCATATCGGACGAGGAAGCCAAGCTGCGCTTCGAGCATATACTTGAGGCCTTCTCATTCGGCGCACCTCCCCACGGTGGTCTGGCCATCGGCCTTGACCGATTTGTCATGCTTCTTTGCGGCGCCAAGACCATCAGAGAAGTCATAGCTTTCCCGAAGACGGCACGTGCGACCTGCCTTATGACAGATTCACCCAGCACTGTGGACCAAGCTCAGCTGGATGAGCTCTGCATAGCATCAAAGGCAGCCGAAACAAAGGCCTGAATCGTTGAAGCCCCTCAGACAAGACATTAAAGAAGCGTGGTCCTGTTTTTAAAGACTGTGGAGCACGCTTTTTTATCTGCAGCACAAGCACCTGAATTTCAATTGCAGTAATATTTATCCGTTAATTTATCATGACTTGAAGTTTTTTTTGTCATGTATATATTACCTTGACTTTGCTTCAATGTGGAATTCAGTAATTTTTCCATCCCATAATTCGTCTGCATTTGATGCAGCATAAGGAAAGACCACAAAACTGATACTTGAGCTCACTGAGAAATAAATATCATGCAAACGAGGTGTTTTTATGAAGGAGCGCAAACATTTCACACTAATAGAGTTATTGGTTGTCATTGCCATAATAGCAGTGCTTGCGGCCATGCTGCTACCGGCATTGAGTAAAGCAAGAAGCAAAGCCAGGTCTATCAGCTGCACGAACAACCTGAAGCAGCTTGGTCTGGCCGAACTGCAGTACAACATGGACTTCGAGGACCAGTTCCACGGCTGGGCGGTACAGGGAGTCTACATTTCTGAGTTCAACACCACTAACAGTCTGGGATGGTCCGCTTTTCTGGCCGAGCATAAATACACGGAAAGACCCGGCAGCGAGAAATCAGTATTTTTCGATCCCGGTCAGGTTGAACTTCCTGACAACGAATACAGTTCTTCTGGAAAAAGTTGGGACAAGTACTACAAATACAACAACTACGCTTGCAATTCCGACATAATGGTAACATGGGCAGGCAGCATAAACAGCGGATCGGCTGTCTCCTGCTATAAGCAGCAGAATATAGTCTCCCCTTCAAGAAAGGCCCTTTTCCTCTGTGGTTCCCAGCGTTTGGACGGCAGCGGCACTGCAGTTGAAGGTAAAGTCAACCAGGCTGTAAACTTTCAGGCATGGTCATCTTCCTCCCCTTGGCATAAGTTCAAGTATCCCCACAACAATGGCTCAAATATATGCATGATAGACGGCCATGTTGAATGGATTGGCAGTGCAAAACAGATGAACTGGAATACACAACAAGTCACATATCCAAACACATCAGGAAACTGGTAAAAATAATCAAGACATGACAGCTGCTCCGTTTCAAGGGAGCAGCTGTTTGTTTTGTGCGCCTTGCGAGCGCACATTCCAACGGGTGAAAGTCCCGAATCCGCCCGATAGCGGGAAGGATATAGCTGAACACCAAGGGTGTCCATCGCGAGGTGGAATCTGAAGGAAGGTGCAGGGAAAGGTAAGGGAACTCACCGACCGCAGGGATGGGTGAACTACTTCAAGCTTGCGGACATGGCAAAGCTTCTGCAAAGAACCGATGAATGGATGCGGCGACGCATCCGCATGGTCTTTCTCAAGAGATGGAAGACGCGCAAGACCAGATACAAGAACCTGAGACACCTGGGGCTGTCCGGGGACGACGCAGGGAAGATAGCCTACAGCAGGAAGGGATATTGGCACGCCGCACTGTGCGAGCAAATGCACAGGGCACTTGACAACGACCGACTGCAGAGGGCTGGATTCGTTTATTTCTTTACCTGCTACCAGTCTGTGCACTGCGCGTAAACTTGGGAAACCGCCGTGTACCGAACGGTACGCACGGTGGTGTGAGA
>JAZURH010000395.1:0-9838 GCA_045606125.1 Lentisphaeria bacterium
ACAAAGCAGGACATAGCTGTTCTCTGCGAGCTTGCCGCCTGGCGGGAAAGTACGGCCAGAAGAGAAAACAAGCCCCGTAATTCAGTATTTAAGGATGAATGGCTGCTGCAGGCAGCAATAAAACATCCATATACCCGTGAAGATGTTGAGGCCATTCCGGGAATATGGTCCAAGGCTGTGAAATTGCGTGGTGATGATGTCGCCAAAGTAGTTTCAGCAGCAATGAAGCTAAGTGCCGATGAGTGGCCTGATATGCGGGAAGTGTTATATGACTGGCGCATTATGAAGCAGCGCTGCGACCGTATTTCCTCTCTTTTGAACAAGAGGGCTGAGGCCAGGGGAATAGATCCCCTTCTGTTTGGCGGAATACGTGCAGTCAAGGAACTGGTGATAGCAGCCAATACTCCCGGTGAACTCGGGGATGCCAGGCTCATGAATGGATGGAGGCACAAGCTTCTTACCCCCGCAATCGATGAAATAGCAGAAGAATATACAAGGCGCAGGGTCTGAATGGAAACATCTTTTATAAAATTGAAATGCCCCGTACAGCATTATGAATGGGGCGAACGCAAATCAAATGGCCGTGAGCCTTTTATATCCGGACTTTTGGGTGAGAAGGCAGGCGATCTGCCATGGGCGGAACTGTGGATGGGAGCGCATCCTGCGGCAAGTTCTATCCTGGAATCGAAAGACGGAATAAAGCTGATAGATGCCATTGCCGTAGATCCGGATGGAATGACGGGGCATGACGGAAAACTTGGTTTTCTTCTGAAAATACTCTGCTGTTCCAGGCCTCTTTCCATACAGTCCCATCCTGATATTGAATCAGCAAAGCGTTTGCATGGGGAGTTCCCCGCAGATTTTCCGGATGACAACCATAAGCCTGAAGTGCTATGGGCATTGTCGCCTTTCAGGCTTCTTGCAGGGTTCAGACCTCTTGAAGAAGCTGCTGCCGGCTATGAAGGTAAAAAGGCAATATCCAATTGGGCAGATCTTTTAAGGGAGACTGGCGATTACAGAAAATTGTGTTCTCATATTCTGCAAATGAACGAAGATCAGCTGAGGAGCCTGACGGCTGAACTGATGGTAGAGGCGGATATGTCTGATGACAGAGATGCGCTTTTCGTTGAAATAGCGGATAAATATCCTGCAGACTGCGGCACTCTTTTTGTATATCTTCTGAATTACATGCACCTTGAACCCGGTCAGGCTGTGTTTGTCCCTGCCAACACTCCCCATGCGTATCTTGAGGGGCAGGGCGTTGAATGCATGGCCAGTTCGGACAATGTGATACGCGCAGGGCTGACGCCCAAGACGGTGCGCAGGGATCTGCTTATGGAAACATTGGATTTTTCTCCTTCATCACCGTCTGCCATGCTTGCCGTAAATGGTTCGGATTCCAGGTACTTTTTGCTTGATTGCAGCCCTGATTTTCGCTTAAGCGTCGTTCGAAGCGGCGATGTTTTTGCCTTTAAATCCGGTTCACCTGCCATAATATGCGTTCTTGCAGGATCCGCTGAGTTGTCGGATGGAGACGAGAATATTTCTGCCGGCCGGGGAGAGGTGTATTTTAAGGCGGCATCAGCTGATAGTGCTGTCATGTCGTTGACGGACAGTTCTTCCATGGTTGTAGTGGCAGAGGAATAATAACGATTATTCATAAAAGACGGGTGCCAAATGGATTTTTTTAAGGAACTGGGTGTGGCCTGGGATCTTGCCAAGGTCGTCCCTGCTGAAATAAACGGAGAATTGTGCTGGAATGAAAAGTACCAGAGCATTCTTCAGGCGGGGGTATGGGCCAGGCATTTCCCGAAGGTTAAGTACATACATAATAATGAAACAGTGCTTTTCTCGCATTTTGAAGAAGGCATAAAGGGAGAAATACTTTACAGGACCGCTTCAATAAGCGGTCAGGGAATCGAACGTTCCATATTGGACGAATATCTTGAGGATTTGCGCCTTCTTGAGGAGTATGCCATGACTTGTCCGGGCGGAAAGGAACTTATAGAGCAGTTGAAGCTGCCCGTTCCTTTTTATGCAGCTGAAAGACTGCGTCTGTATGTAGGTGCTGATGGAAACATTCATCTTGCTGTCTTCTGGGGATTTATTGAAAGCAAGGACATGGAAGTTGCTCCTGCCTTTCCAGTTGACGGGTACGGCCGTTTTTTCGAGGAGTTTGTCCCCGACATGAGAAGCGTGCCTAAAAAAAGTCATGTGCGACTTGCCATGCTGCTGATCGCTGTGGCATTTGTTCTTCTTGTGTTCACCATGTCCCGTTCCGGCAGAGTTGTAAAGGGCCCGGGAATGCAGCCGCCTGATATAGAGTTCGCCGGGGATTCCGGGCCTCTCCAGGTAAATCCGGACGGGCTTGTTGAAAAAGGTGCAGTTGTGGCAGTGAAAAGCGGGTATGACGGTCAGCTTGAGATCGCTGGAACTGTTAATTCAGTATTGCCGCGAGAGGTTCAATATCATTGTTTTGATCAAGTTGGCAATTATTCTGTAATGCTTTTCCCCGACAATGCCAGCGATCCTGAAATGGCATTTGTTGTCGTGCGTGATAAAAATACCAAGCTTGACAAACCTCTTCCATCGTCTGTCATTGTTCCCTGTTTCCCGGTTGTTGGGGAGCCGGTACGTGCTGTCAATACATCTGCCTTGCCTTCTGGCATAAAAGTTGAGAAGTGCAGAGTAAGATGGAACGGTGGAGATTTAATGGAGATCGACGAGCGCGTGTCTTTCCCCAAGGCTGGAATGCACCGTGCCGTCCTGGAGATCACACTTTCTGACGGCAGTGTCATAAATTCGGAGAAAGTTTTTCCTGTATTTGATGCATCCGGGGCATGTCCCGGATATGAAGGGCATGTCATAAAGCCCCGCATGGTTTTGTATCCCCGTACCGGAGTTGCCCGCACCAGGCAGAACGTTTATGTCTGCGATGCGTCAGAGGGACGCCGCGGGGACATTGTTGACCGTCTTGTAAATTGGGGAGACGGCCGTGGTAATCACATTCCAGCCGGAACCAATCGCCTTAAACATACTTATCGCAAACCCGGCACATATACGGTCCAGTTGTTCTATGGGCTGAAATCAGGCAAAAAAGTGTGTGTGGAAACAAAGTTGAAGGTGGAAGCACCTGAATAAGATTGGGATGCCTATGAAAGTCATCTGTCCAAAATGCTCAGGGGATATTTCCGGAAAGGATGTAAATGTGGCGGCAGATGTTGCATACTGCAGCAAATGCTGCGAGGCATTTTCTCTTTCCGGTATTGTCGCATCAGAGTTTGACATGGCTGAACAGGCCGGTGATGCTGCACTGCTGCATCAGGATCCGCCTGATGGCATGGAAGTTTATCAGGAAGGAAGCGTAATCCTTATTCTTGCCAGACATTATCGGCTGCCTGTTCTTTTTCTTATACCTTTTACATGCGTGTGGAGCGGCATTTCATTGGGAGGAATATACGGTTCCCAGATTTTTAAAGGGCAATTTGACCTTGTCAGTTCCATATTCGGTTTGCCTTTTTTGTGCGGGACTTTGTTTTTGCTGTATCTTGTGGCAAGTATGCTGATATGCAGAAGCATGCTTATAATAGATGACAATGGAGTTACTTTGGGCAAGATATGGTTCAGAAAACCGGATATACCAGGCTCTGCCATGATGTCGGAGTTTGAACTTGACGGTGAAGGAGGAATGCCACGGCGCTCCTGGGGAAAGTTCTGGAAATGGGGGACATTCAGAAATGTTCATTTCGAAATATTGAATAATGAGAGAAATCGTCTGAATGTCAGACCTGATACGCTTGTCATACCGGCAATGCCCCGTAAAAGGCAGAGTTATATCCTTGCTGTATTGCGGGAAAAAGCAAGGCGTAAAAATGTACGGTTGGAAATTATATGAATCCGCAGACCGGGATGGCGAAGCCTGTAAAAATCATGATTTTTTCGTTTTATAATTGTATGGAGGAAAAAAACGATTAGATTATGCCTTGCATCGGTTGATTGTTATTATCACAGGAGGTGTTGTTATGATATGCAGAAGTTTTCTTTTTTCTCTGTTGGCGTGTGCTGTGTTGTCCGCCGGCAGCATAAAGTTGAAGAACGGCAAGGTTTATGAAGGTGAAGTCAAGGCAGCCGGAAATGTTGTTACGGTTGTAGGCAAGGATGGTATATTTCAGTTTCCAAAGAAGGATGTCACAGAAATGAATGGTGAAGCAGTAAAACAGGAAAAGAATCCGGTAGTCAAGATATCAACAAGCAAGGGCGATATGCTGGTGGAGTTGTTCGAGGATGAAGCACCGAATACAGTTGCCAACTTCATAGAACTTTCCGAAAAGGGATTTTACAAGGGAATGGCTTTTCACCGTGTAATACCCGGATTCATGGCTCAGGGCGGCTGCCCGAACTCCAAGCGTGGAGCCAGCGGAATGCCGGGAACGGGAGGCCCCGGATATCAGTTTGACAATGAGTGCGTGCCATCGCTGAAGCACAGCGGGAAAGGTATCCTCTCAATGGCCAATGCCGGACCGAATACCAATGGCAGTCAGTTCTTTTTGTGCTTTACAGCCACTCCATGGCTTGATGGCCGCCATACTGTCTTCGGAAAGGTCATTGAAGGACTGGATGTGCTGGACAAACTTGAGGAAATCGGTTCACAGTCCGGACGTACAAAAGAGGAAGTACGCTTTAATATAGAAGTCGTTTCCAAGAGGGATCACGAGTACCGAGTCCGTAAAAATTGATATTGGTTTCAGCAATGGAATGTAGGCGCGTCATTCTTATATCGGCAGTATTGATTTTCTGCGCTTGCTTTTTGTGTTCCTGTTTTACTTTGGGTTCATGTCCTCCCGGTTATGTCAAGTACAAGGGTGAGTTCAAGAGTGAGTATCAGGAGGAAGGCATAAGCGATGAAGCTTTGTATTCAGTGCTTTTGTGGTATTCTTCTGAAAATCAGGACACAAAGGCAGGAAAGGCAGCTGCGTCCTTCTGCAAAAATATAGGAGATAAAATATTTGCAGCGGAAGCCAGGCAGGTGCAGGAGCGTTTTGCTCCTCTGGTAAGATTGGATAATGGCGTGCCTGTTTTGGAACCTGAGATGTTCAGTCAGAATCTTGGCAGTAAGCAGGGACAGGCAATGCTGCGTGAGATCGTATCCTGCTATGGAAAAAAGGCCGTAATAAAGATTCCAGTGGACGAATGTATGCGTCCTGGTATATGGAAAAGACAGGGCCGCAGGCAGAGGGACAGATTCCGGGAATGGGCTGAAAAGACGATTGAATTGCCGTTTCCTGAAAAAAACGGTTTTTCCGGCAAGTTTTTTGCGCAGCAGGCCGGGGAAATGCTGGAACTTGTAGGCCATAAGATTGAAATTGAAAAAGCCATTGGCGAATATCGGGCTGATGTGCCTGATACTCCTGAAAAGATAATCACTTCACTTGAAAAAGTCAGTGGTATAAGAAAGGGGCTGAAAAACGGATTTTCTCTGGAGAAACTTGGAGACAATGTCCTTGTCCCGGAGTTTATCGGGCTTTGTGAAAAATTGCCTCTTGACTACATTCAGTATTATTTGAACAGGGGACATAAGGATTTGACTGAGGAAAAATCGCGTCTTCTTGCAGAAGGCATATCCTCTGACAATCATACCGTTGAAGTGGTGGCTTCAATGGAGAAGTATCTCTGTAAAATGCTTGATGCAACCGGTAGGGATTCCAGGTTTGAGGCCGCCGTGGAAAAAACAGCTGCCAGATTCAGGGAATTGGCAGGTGATCTGTCTGCAATGCGCAGAACAGTATGGGTAAACAAGATTGATGAATTGGTGCGTTCCGGTGCATACTGGGATGCTTTTGTGCAGTATCAGGCATTTCAGAAGTCCCTTGCGTCTTATGGCAGTAATGATTTCAAGATGTATGGCGATGACATGCGCCGTATGCTTCAGGATTCTCTTGAAAAGAGTTTTCATGCCTTTATTCCAGAGGCAGTCAAAGTTTATTATGAAGCAGCACGTCATGCTCTTGAAATAGATAACAGACCTTCTCTGGCATATTCGATATGCGTCATGCTGGTCAGGATGGTCGGGGAATACAGGACTGATTCACTGCCGCAGCATGTGGCTGACGGCATGAAAAATGTAAGGGATATGCTGGTCCGCTGCCGCGTGAGTATAGAAAAAGGACCGTTGGTCAGGACTGTATCCATAGGCGAAATCAAATCTGGCACTCCGGGGATCGGAATAACATACAGGCAGGATTTGGAAAATGAACTTAATAAGTTTTTGAAGGCCTTCGGATTGGATAAAACAGTGGTATTTTCAGAGCATGGTGCTGTTCAAAGGCAATGGGAATATGTGGCGTACAGCGGTATAGTCGGTAATTTTGATGGCAGTGAAAGCATAGAGAGGAAGACTCAGCGCACGGTTTCAAGGCTGTCTGAAAGCCGACGTCTTAATAATCCGGATTTTTCCAGGGAGGCAGGAGCGGATGCTCCCAAAAAACTTAACAGCAGGATGATGTATCAGCAGGATGAGTTGCGTCAGATCATTCATGCCAGAGAAATTGAGCGACAGGCCCATGTACGGGTTTTCCTGACTTTCCGTGGACCGGGCTTTTCCCATGTTATAGAAGTGAATGAGTTTTATACAAAAAGTTTCTTCATAGAGGAATCCCATCCGTTCAATGATGTCCGGGTTGCAGCCACAAGAACATACTATGATGCGATGGAGGTCCCGAAGAGCGATGCTGAACCTGAATTGCGATACGACAGGGTTTGGACTCCCGGTCAGATGCTTGACTGGGCCAGAAAGGACAGTATCGGGGCAATGGCGGCGATGCTTCTTTATGACATAAACGGGTATCCGATATATCTTGCGGAAAAGGTTGATAAGCTTAACGGTGGCGGGAATGCGGAAAAGGCGGAGATTTGGGCACAATGCAGTCTGCTGTGCGCCATGATCAATACGGACAAGGATGTTGCTGACATGCTGAAAAGTGATGTTCCCCCAATTGCAAAGGCATATTCAGATTGTCTTGTGAGGCTTAGAGCACAGATGCAGCGCATTGCTGAAATCAAGGAAAGTGCGGAGGATCGTATGCTTGATGCGGCAAGCAGGTATCTTGTGGAAAGGCAGAAAAAATGACTGACCAGGAATACCCAAATATGGATGCGGCTGAATATGCCGGAGTCATAGCTGCTCATTGGGAGGCTGTCAGGGAGGGACGCTGTATCAGGAATCTTGCCAAAAGACAGGTGACGCGGGTAAGTTTCGCTGGAAGATCATATATTGTAAAAACATACAGAAGAGGTTTTTTTAGGCGTCTTTTGGGACTGAAGGTCAGAAACTTTGCAAAACTGCATTTGCTGGATGGAGTGACACCCAGGTGTATTTGCGATATAAATGACGGTGACTGGCAGGTAACTGTCACCTGCGACGCCGGAGGGGGGAACCTCTTTGCACTGGATGAACTTAATGTCAGCCGTGATGATATATGTTTATTTTTTGAGGAAGCGGGAAAATTGCTGGCAGAAATGCATAGACGAAGTGTTTTTCACGGTGATACGAAGAGTCCTAATTTCGTGGTGAATGAAAATTGTACCGGAATGCCCCGTATATTGATAGTGGACTGCGACAGGATAAAATATTTCAGGAACGGGCTTCCACCGGTCAAGCAGGCTTTCAATCTGGCGCAGTTTATCCAGAGCGTAAGACGTAAATGTCCCTTTGACGATGCGGTCATGTATCTCGTATCTTTTCTGAAAGCCTATGGCAATGCAATTGATATTGAGCGGGAAGAATTGCACCGTCTTTTTATTCTGGCTTTTGATCTGGCCGAAAACAACGTTCATATTGAAAAAAATACCAGCCATGATGTACTTGTGGCTTTAAGGAATACGATATTATGATGGAGTATCATGTTGAAAGTGGCTGGGAGACTGTATTGTCTTCTCTGGGATTTGATTCTTTGGACAGTCTTCTCGCCTATAGAAATGAAAATTGCACTTCCGAGCATAGGCGGGGGGCTACTTTCAGGATAGAATTGCCGGGACAGGAAGGGGAAAGTCTTTTCCTTAAGTGTGATTATTTTACGCACAAGAAAGAAGTTCTCAAGGATATTTTCTGTTTCAGGCGTCCGGGGCAGAATTCAGTCAAGGAGCGTATGGCTTTTGAAAATGCGCGCAAGGCTGGTTTCATAGTACCGGAGGTTATTGCCTGGGGGCGTATCAACAGATTTGGAATTCCCGACAAGGCTGCGATGATAATGAAGGGTATCAGGGGCGTAAATCTTGAACAGCATCTTAAATCAGGCGGCGATATGAAATATGTACAGGAGGCCGATGCGCTTCTGCGCCGATTTTTTCAATGCGGTTTTGATTGGCCGGATTATAAACCTGAACATTTTATTATAATGCCGGACGGCGGCATTGCATTGATAGACCTGGAAAGAATGCGTGTCCTTTCAAAAAGACTATCTGATGAGCAAATCGAAAAGCATATGGCGCGCTTTCATAGAAAGGTTAACTCAATTATCAGTAAATAGATTCGATTACAGAACCTGTTGGAGATTTTTTTATTTCGTAAGTTGTCATTTAATGCATTTCTGTATATATTTCCTCCAGAATAATTTTTGAGGTCGCGACACTCTGTATTTAAGCAGCAGTTTCAAGCTGCTATGGTGGAGTGTCGGCGAATGGGGAAAACTATACGGGAGTGGTTGCCCTGAAGCATGTATCCCGCTATGTCGTCTTGCAATTAAACTTCAATAGACGATATGGAAACAGTATAATGAGGAGTTTTAAGAATGAAAAATCCTGTGACTATCATGCCGTGCCTTGACATGCAGAATGGACGCGTTGTAAAAGGAGTGCATTTTGTTGATATAGCCGATGCCGGTGACCCTGTTGAATGCGCCCGGGCCTATTGTGCAGCCGGAGCCGATGAGCTTGCCATGCTGGATATTACGGCCACCGTTGAGAACAGAGCCACTCTTGTGGATGTTGTGCGCCGCACATCGGAGGCATGCACCGTTCCCTTTACCGTGGGCGGCGGCATTAATTCTGTAAAGGCAGCCGGTGATGTTCTTGGCGCAGGAGCGGACAAGGTTTCCGTCAGCAGTGCGGCTTTCCGTAATCACGAATTGATTCCAGAACTTATACGCGAGTTTGGTGTAGATGCCCTGACTGTTGCCATTGATGTTGATGTGAATGAATCCCTGCCATCCGGCTATGAAGTATATATTGACGGCGGTCGTACTGCAACAGGTTTTGATGCTGTTGAATGGGCCAGGCGCGTTGACGGATATGGTGTAAAGGTAATTCTGCCCACCAGCAAGGCCGGGGATGGGGCACGCACTGGATATGATCTCCCGGTTATAAAGGCTATGGCTCAGGCTTGCCGGGCCAGCATAGTTGCCTCCGGCGGAGCCGGAACTATGGAGCACTTCCTTGAGGCTGCGAATGCCGGTGCTGAAATACTTCTTGCTGCGTCCGTGTTCCATTTTCACACTATAGATATCGGTGAATTGAAGGCCTATCTTGCTAAGAATGGTGTTCAGGTAAGATAAACTTGTTGACAGATATCAAGTTGGAGCCTGAATCATGGATGAAGCATATATTTTAAGGCGGTATTATCCTCTCGCCAAAATAAACCATGGCACTATGCTTGGCGATGGAGTCATTGGTTTGTTTGTGTGGGGCGGTGATAATATATTGAACATAAGTCTGGGGTGTGCCGGATTATGGGATCACAGAGGCGGTACAAATTGGCTTCCGGAACAGAATTTCAATGAAATACGCACTGCACTTTACAGCGGAAATGATGCCAGGCTCAAGGAAATATTCAAGGTTCCACACA
>JAZURH010000396.1:0-7344 GCA_045606125.1 Lentisphaeria bacterium
CGGGTTCAAGTCCCGCCCCGAATACCATTTACAGACCTGCAGTGAAAACTGCAGGTCTTATTTTTTTCCATTTTTCTCCTGCTACATCTTAATTGCATTTCCATATATATTTTTCTGCCGTTTATATGTAGAAAATACGGCAACATGGCATATATTTGAGAATAATTGAAAAGTGCCATAGGAGAAGATAAAGTCAAAACAGATCAAGGAGCGTTTTATCATGGTAAACAAACCAAAGAAAGTGCTTACAGTGGCAGGTTCAGATTGTTCCGGCGGAGCCGGGCTTCAGGCCGATCTCAAGACATTCCAGGAACGGGGTGTATATGGTATGACGGCAGTTACATGCCTGGTCGCCATGGAGCCTGAGACCTGGCATCATGTAGTCAAGCCAGTAGATCTGGACATGATACGCACACAGTTCAAGACAATAGTGCCCGGCATAAACAAAGTGGATGCCATAAAGACGGGAATGCTTCCCACCGCCGATATTATCAGAGGCGTTGGTGAAATGCTCAGGGACAGCGGCATCAAGCACATTGTCATTGATCCCGTGATGGTATGCAAGGGAGCAGGGCAGCCTCTTTTCCCGGAAAACACCACTGCCATGATAGAACATCTTCTCCCCATCGCTGAGGTGGTGACACCTAATACTTTTGAAGCAGAACAGCTTTCAGGTGTCAGCGAAATAAAGACGCTGGATGATATTTTTGAGGCGGCGATCAAGATAAACGAACTCGGCGCCAGGAATGTGATAATCAAGGCCGCCAGGATATTCCGTGGCCGGGCCGTGAATGTCCTTTATGACGGCAAGGCGCTCTATACATACGAAGTGCCGAAAGTCAGCACAAAGTGGACACATGGTGCAGGATGTTCTTTCTCTGCATGCATTACTGCAGAACTTGCCAAGAAGGCAAAGGTACTTGAGGCTTTCAAGACTGCCACGGACTTTGTGAACGAGGGATTGATCAAGTCCTTCCCATTGAACAAGTTCGTCGGCCCCATCTGGCACAAGGCATACGCAGAGGCACAGGCTGAAGAAAAGGATTGATCAATGTGCACTGAAGATGACATGGAAACGGATATTTCCGGCATGGACCTGACAGATGACTGGGGCATGGATTATTTTGAACATGCAGATGATCAGCACATCTCCAGGGAAAAACGGAAAGCAAGGGAACTCAGGTCATCTCAGTGGTGGAAGAATGAAACAGCAAAGGGAATATGCTATTATTGCCATGGCAGGTTTCATCCTTCCGAATTGACAATGGATCATATTGTTCCCATAATCCGCGGCGGTTTCACAAAAAAGGGAAATGTGGTGCCATGCTGCAAGGATTGCAATAACAAAAAGAAATACTTTCTGCCGGTGGAGTGGAAAGAATATCTTAAACAACAAGAACAAGCAGATAAACAGGATCAATAAAAATGCAGGAATTGAAAGTTGCAATAATCGGACTGGACACAAGCCACAGTATCGAACTTCCCCGTATGATGAATGCACCGGACTGCCGCCCCGAGACAAAGATTAAAGGGCTCAAGGCTGTAACATGCAACAGGTTCATGACAAAGTTCACTAAAGGTGAAATCCTGGACAAGCGCCAGGAGCAGCTTGAACAATGGGGCGTTAAAGTCACGGAGGACTTTGATGAAGCTGTTGCCGATTGCGACGCTATCATGCTGGAGATCAATGATCCTGCATTCCATCTGGAGTACTTTGAAAGAGTGGCAGCCATGGGAAAACCGGTTTTCCTTGACAAACCCCTGGCAGGGACTCTTGATGATGCCCGCAAGATCATGGCATTGGCACGCAAGCACAACACCAGAGTATGGTCCGGATCAAGCATTCCCCTGAACCCTAAAGTGGACGAGTGCATATTCAAGCTGCAGCACGAGCCCCTGGTGGCACATTCATTCGGTCCCCTCGGCGTTGCTCCTGCAGGAAGCTCGCTGGTCTGGTATGGCGTACATACTTTTGAAGTCATGCAGCGCCTTATCGGAGCTCCCGGGGCAAAGAGCGTCCATGCTGTTGAATCACCTGTTGGAGTTGTGTCAACAGTGCTGTATGATGATGACAGGATCGGAGTTGTGGAATGCCAGAAGTGCAGCTGGAGCTACGGCGGCCGTGTCCAGGCCGGCGATGATGTGTCCTTCCTGCAGATTGCTTCAAGCGAACCCAACTATTTCTATCTCATGTACAGAAACCGCAATTTCTTCCGCGGGCAGGAACCGCCGGTAAACATGGAAAAGACTTTTGAGGGGCTTGCAATAATGGAAGCCGCTGTCAAATCCGTTGAGACTGGAAAGGCAGTTGATGTTGAAAAACTTGATTGACAGGTTTGTCAATGAAAATGCAGGATTACACGGATAGACTTTTCGAGCTGGTGGCCCGCACATCCACCGAATTGCCGGACGATGTGAAGGGGGCCATATCGGCCGCAAGGGATAGGGCGGAACAGGGTACCCCGGAATGGGATGCTCTGGATTCCATGCTTCGCAATGCTGAACTTGCAAAAGAGCGCAAGCTGCCGATCTGTCAGGATACGGGAGTGCTGATATTCACCATTCAGGCACCGGATTCCATTGACAGAAGGGCATTTGAAGAGCAGGCACGCCAGGCTGTGATACGTGCTACATCCGTTGGAATACTGCGTCAGAACTGCGTTGAAACCATATCGGGACGCAATACGGGAAACAACATTGGACATGGCAGCCCCGTTTTTCATTGGGAAAGCTGCGATGCCGATGAGATACATGTGTCCCTTATGCTTAAAGGCGGCGGTTCTGAAAATATGGGGGCTCAGTACAGTCTTCCTGATGCCAGGCTCGGTGCCGGAAGAGACCTGAACGGCGTTCGCCTTTGTATTCTGGATGCTGTCCATCGGGCTCAGGGCATGGGCTGCGCCCCCGGCATACTGGGAGTTGCAATAGGCGGGGATCGGGCAACCGGATATGAGGAAAGCAAAGTGCAGCTTCAGCGCCGCATAGGGGAACGCAGCACTGATCCACGGCTTGCTGAATTGGAAAAGCAGGTCCTTTCAGAGGCAAACTCCCTTGGTATAGGCCCTATGGGATTCGGCGGGAAGACGACTTTGCTTGAAGTCTTTGTGGGCGAGCGCTCAAGGCTGCCTGCCTGTTATTTTGTAAGCATATCCTATATGTGCTGGTGCTGCAGACGCCGGGACATGACATTGCCATTATGAAACAAGGCACATTACTAAAGTTACTGTCAGTTTTCTTTGTTGCCGCATTTACGGCATTCCCGTCACATATAATTAAACTTGATTTTCCGGAAAGGGCACAGCTTTCCATAAAGGAAGCCTTGCCTCCGGAGGCTAGTTCGCTGCAAATAGCCTTTAAACCACCGCCGGATATGCCGGCAGAAACCTTTGTAACGGTCTATACCAAAGACTGGGATTCATTATGGCGCCAGATAAGGATCCCTTTCCCGAAGAACAACAGAATATCAGTGCCCCTTGCGGGGCAGGCATCTGCTACAGCCTGGAAGCCCATGGGGCATGGCCGCCCATGGAACAGTGCCGCAAAAGTTGTTGAATACGGTGTGATCATAGAACCCGGATTCGGTGAAAAAGATATTTTTAAGGGCGAACTTGAAGTAACTGAAATAAAGCCGGTACACGGCAAAGGCTTAAAAGAAAGACCATCCGTGCTTTCTGAAAGACATTCAGGTTCTTTGCCTGCGGGAGGCACATGGGAGGCTGATTTTATGCTTTCATGCTGGCCGACTGATCCCTTTGATCCGGCTAAGACAGATATAACAGCTAAAATAAATACACCTGGCGGAACCGTTGAAACGGTAAAGGGGTTCTATTATGAACCTTTCCTCTATGATGAAGAGCAGTGGGATAAAACAAGATGCCTGACACCATGGGGAAGTCCCTCGTTCAAGGTAAGGTATTGCCCTGGAAAGCCGGGACTTTATCAGGCGGATATAACTGCAAAGATCGACGGTGTGGATTTCAAACTTGATAAGATGTCCTTTGAAGTGTCTGAAAATGCTTCCTATCGCGGATTTGTCCGTATTGATGAAAAGAATCCTCTTTATTTCAAGTATGATGACGGCACTGTATTTACCGGAATAGGAATGAATGTGCGTTCACCCTATGATAACCGTTACAGGGATGTGGCACCTTTTTCACCATGGCAGGGCCAGGGGCTTTCCGTATATTCCAGATTGTTCCGCAAATACAGGGAATGTGGAATAAATGTAGTCGAGGTATGGATGTGTTCCTGGTGGCTTGCCCTTGAATGGATAAATGATGCTCCCGGATTCCATGGAGTGGGGTATTACAATCAGTACCGTGCATGGATGTTGGATTATATCATGGAACTGGCAAGGCAGAACGGAATATATGTCATTCTTGTCATAAACAATCATGGAAAGTTCGCCATGCACTTCGATACGGAGTGGAAACGCAATCCCTATAATGTGAAAAATGGTGGATATCTGGAAAAATGCGAACAGTATTATTTCAACGCCCGCGCAAAGAAAGATACAAAGAAACTGCTGGATTACATAGTCGCGCGCTGGTCGGCGACTCCCAATCTTCTTTCATGGAAACTTTTCACTGAACTGGACTTGACTGGACCGGATATCGAATACTACAGACGCACACCGGATATTGCCAACTGGCATGCGGAAATGGGGGATTATCTCAAGAAAATAGATCTTTACAGACACCCTGTCACAACTCACTGGATGCTCAACTACCAGAGAATAGACGGGCGCACCGCCGGCTTGAAGCAGCTTGATTTCCTTACCACGGATGTTTACTACAATCTTGGGGCCGGTACCGCCGGAATGATGAGACTTATGGATGGCAGCAGGGCCTTTGCCAAAAGGCAAGGCAAGCCCCTCATAATAACTGAATACGGCGGTTCGTCTTATGCCGATCACATGGGGAATCTTGCCAAGCAGGTCCCGGCTGGAATATGGTTCGGATATTTTAATGAAATGAGCATTGTACCCATGTACTGGTGGTTTGCACTGGTGGAAGACAGGGACATTTATGCCCCATACAGTGCATTGAGCAGTTTTGCCGCCGGAGAAGACCGCAGAAAAATGACTCTTGCTGTAAAAGATACAGGCAAGCAGGGATTGCAGATGCGCGCTATGCAGGGGGACAGCAGAACTCTTGCATGGATTTACGACAGGGGATATTTTAATTCCCAGAAAGAGAACGCACAACCTGCAGCAATAGGTGATGTTTCTATTTCCCTCCCGGTAAAATTCAGCGGAAAATGCCGCATTGAAGTGTGGAGCACTTCAGACGGAATGATATCAACGGCGGACGGAATTGCTAAGAACGGGGCCGCTGAAGTGCTTCTGCCGGCATTTTGCAGGGATGCTGCCGTGAAAATTATAAAATCAGAATAGTGTGCCATGTCAGATATGGAAAAAAATGAAAATTGTGTAGAGCAGGGGATTGATTCATCTGCCGCCGAATTGCCGGAAAAGACCTGGCATGTGGTACTTGCATACAATGGAACTGCCTACAGCGGATGGCAGGTGCAGTCCGATCATAAGACTATACAGGGCGAATTGAGAATGCGCCTGAGGCTGATGCTTCAGGAACCTGAATTGCGGGTGATGGGATGCAGCAGGACGGATGCAGGAGTGCATGCGCTTGACCAGCATGCAAGTTTTACCCTGCGGGGACATGAGGAACTTACTCCGGAATGGCTCTGCGCTAAATTAAACAGATGGCTGCCAGAGGACATACTGGTCAAAAGCGTATGCGTGGAGCCCAATGGTTTCAATCCAAGATACGACAATTTCGGCAAGGCGTACACATACTGCATTTCACCAGGAGTGAAGACCAGCCCTATGGCGGCTCCCTTTGTGTGGAAAACTCCCAAGACACTTGATGTTGAGGCGATGCGGAAGGCGGCAGCATACCTGGTGGGCGAGCATGATTTTGCATCTTTTGCAGCGAATCCCGGTATTGACATAGGCAGCACTGTCAGAAAACTGTGGCGTCTTGATGTTCTTGAACAGGGGGGGCTGGTGTATGTCAGTGCTGTCGGCGAAAGTTTTTTATACAAGATGGTGCGCGGTCTTACAGGATATCTTGTCCATGTCGGATCAGGATATGCTGCTCCGGAAGATGCCGTAAGGGTTCTTGATGCAAAAAATCGCTCTGAAGCCGCGGACAGTGCCCCGGGAAAAGGACTTTTCCTTGCAAAGGTATTTTGGAAACAGGATGAATGGAAGGAATATGTTCCGGTTCTTCCTCCGTTCAGTATACAGTAGTTTTTCAGAAAAAAGGAGTTGCCATGCCGTACAGTATTCAGTTCATAGATGTTTCTCCTAAAATAGTGCAGGTGGGAAAAACTGCCAAAATCAGGGTAAAGCCTCTTTTCTTTCAGAACAGCCCTTCTTTTATAACAAAAGACGGAAGCAGGATGGAACTTTCTTTCTTTTGTGGAGACAAAGTGCTTCTGGACGGAGAATACCCGCGTCCTGAAACAAGAATGGTGGATATTATTCCGTATTCCGTAGTGGATGACTGCATTGAGTTTGACTTCACTCCGGACAGGGAAGAGGAATATACATTCAAAATAAACACAGTATCTGAATCCGAAGACGGCGCACAGGATGTTTATCATTATCATTTCAAGATCTATGCACTTAACGAAGATCTGTTCAGGCTGCGTCCGCTGAAAGGTGATTTCCATGTACACAGCAGCTGGTCCCAATGCGGTAACAAGGACGAGGATCCCGTGTATATTCTTAAAATTGCCATGAAGTACGGCTTGGATTTCTTCGCTCTAACGGACCATGCACAGCATGAGCCGTCAAGGGTGCTGAGTGAATATGCAACTTCAATTGGGGCAGGATGCAATGTCCTTCCAGGAGAGGAGGTCCATTCGCCCAAAAAGGTGGTATCATCATTCTTCCGCAATAATGTTTTCAATTCGGCCAATCATATTGTGTCTGTCGGTGCCAGGGAGGGCGTCTGCGATTATATCAATTCTCATTTTGATGAGTATATGGCGGACCTGAAAAGCAGAATGGAGAAAATGCCCCTGTCGATCTGTGAGCATGGCAGGGAAATGATGGCTTCGGCTGATTATATAATGGACAAGATACATGAGTTTGGAGGAATCGTGATTTTCGCCCATCCGTTCTGGCGGGCTGGAGACCGTACAAATCTTCCCGGCCCAGTGAGGGAATATATTCAGACTCAGTTCAAATATGATGCCATGGAAGTTATCGGACTGGGAACAGCCGCCAAAAATACAAGTTACAGAACATCAAATATGGAGACTGTGGCATGGTGGCAGGAGGAATCCATTAAAAAGGGCAAGCTTATACCCCTGGTG
>JAZURH010000397.1:0-9153 GCA_045606125.1 Lentisphaeria bacterium
TTTTCAATTTCCATCCAGTCTGATGTGGTGTTGCGCTGGTTTTTCTTGGCACGCACCGAACCGGCTGCCTGGAGTGCGCCTCCGTAAAGCAGAAGTTTTTCTGTTAATGTAGTTTTTCCCGCGTCAGGGTGGGATATGATTGCAAATGTTCTGCGGCGTTTTATCTCGTTGATGTTCATTGGAAAATGTCCCTGTTTTTGACCTAAACGCCATAATATAACTTGTTTCCGGGAAAATATATGCGGATTTGATGATTTTAGGTTGATTTTCTCAGGTACCGACATCGGACTGAAGATGTGTTTTGCAGTAAATTTCAATCCGGGATGATTGAGTAAGTTATTTGCCGGAATATATTTGGGCATAGTCATGTTGCATAGTAGTCTTGAGGAAATAATTATGGACAGTATGATTTTCGGCGTGCCTGCTCTGGTGACAGTTGGATTGAGCTGGACTCTTACGGGGGTTGTCATGAGTGAGGCACCCAGGAAAAATACGGATCCTGCCGTTGTAATGCTTTTAAGCGGCATAACCAGCATGCTGATTTCCGTCGTAATACTCATAGTTAGCGGGATGGGTGCTGTTTCGCTGCGGGTATGGGCATTGGCTGGCGGATGCTATTTTCTTTCCAGTGCAATCAATTTTCTTATGCTTCAGATCATGTCCCATGCCATGCAGCGTGGGCCAAATGGCGTGATCTGGGCCATAATCCAGTCTGCACTTGTCTTTCCCTTTATAGTCGGTGTGCTTTTCTATGGAAGTGAAATGACGGTTTTCAGGGGGATAGGTCTGGGGCTTGTACTTGCTGCTCTTTCGCTTTTTGCAGTTGGAAAGGAGAACCGTATCAAGGGGGGCAAATGGCTTTTTTCAACTGTTGCGGCTTTTTTGATGACTGGTGTAATACTTTCCCTCAACACCATTCCGTCTTATTATGAGGAATTGCGTTCATTGAGCAGCATAGGGCGTGCGATATGCAGTGGTGCCGGTGCGCTTCTTGCCGGCGGTTTGTGGAATATATCCAAGTACCGTTCCTATTCATGGCGGGACTGGTACGCTGTGATCAGCAGGCCTCTCGTGTGGAAATATATTCTGATGCTCAAGTGTTTTGGTCTGATATGCAGTTATCTGCTTCTGTATCCGGGACTTGATGCAATGGCAAAAGCCAATGCCGGTGCAATATCATATCCTCTTATCGTAGGATCGTGCATTGCAGGATTCACTGTATACAGCGCAGTAAAGCTCAAGGAAAAAAGCTCAATATGGCAATGGGCAGGTATAGTTTTGTGTATTGCCGGACTTGCTTTTCTTGTGTAAAAAAAGAGCGGAAGGCATAGAAAAAAACTCAGCCTTCCGCTGTTGCTGTTTTTGCTGAAGGGATAATTTTTTTGGATAGTTTTGAAATTACCTATGAAGTCAGGCTTTATCTTCCCTCAAGTCCATTATGTAGCAAACTTCTTCGTTTTTCAGATGGAAACCGGCTCTTTCGTAAGCTCTTCTTGCCGGTGCGTGGGCGTCATCCAGTCCGGTAGTCACCATTGCCGCTTTCATTCCTTCGTCCCTGAATCTTTGCAGGACGGCCTTGTACATTTCCTGTCCCACGCCCTTTTCACCGCAATCGGGATCAACGGCATTGTTTGAAATAATACCGACTTTAGTGTTTTCATTGAAGAAAAAACTGATGAATCCGACTATTCTTCCGTTGCGTTCTGCCACATATATTCTGTCCGGGTGTTCTGCAAAATATTTACGCAGCCATGGTCCCTTGCTGTTGCGGCAGTCAGGATTCACCACATTGTAAAGATCCTTGCCTATTCTTTCCTCGAAGCCGTCAAATATCCTCATCCATGCAGCTTTTGCTATTGCACTCAATGTTTCAAGGTCTTCTTCCCTGCAGAAACGTATCATAATTCACCTCAAATTTTAATTTTATTTTTTTGAAAAGGAAATGTTAAAAAAGTGATAGTTGAAGAACTGATTATCCTGCTGATGCCTTAAGGTATTTGACTATGGCTCTGCATCCTTCGCTGATGTCGTTCCAGGTCTCCGTGAAATCCCCTGAGTACCATGGATCGGCGATGTCTCCTGGAAAATCTGAAAAATCAAGCAGTTTAAAACATTTGATTTCAGCATCGCGGCCGAGTATACGCTTCATGTTCATCAGGTTTCTTTCGTCCATGCCGATGAAAACATCATATCTTTCCAGATCGTTTTTTCTCAATTGGACCGCCCTGTGAGGAATAAGCGGTATGCCATGGCGCGCAAGTTCGTTTCTGGCTCCCGGATGAATGCTGTGGCCCAGTTCCTCCGTGCTTGTAGCCGAGGAATCAACGACAATGTCATACATACCTTCGTCATCAAGCATTTTTGCAAGAAGACATTGGGCCATGGGAGAACGGCATATATTTCCATGGCAGACAAACATTATGCGCTTGATTCTGCTCCAGTCCAAAGTTTTCATAAGCGCCTTAGAGACATCCTGTTGTTTTTTTACAGATAAATATCTGCAGTCGCTGCTCATTTTATGGACAGCGACTGCAGATATTTTATTTACCGATCTTGTTTTTCCAAATATTGATAGCGTTTCCGGGATGTTGCATAACATCGCTGCGGCCATTTGTTGTAATGACCTTGCCATCGGGATCAAGTATTATAAGAGTGGGTATTCCCCTGACGCGGAACTTTGTACTTAATTTGTATTTGTTCTGGCTGGAAAACGGCAATGCTGTCCATTTCATTCCTGCTGACTGCATATAATTCATCATATCCTTTTCGGACCTGTCCGAACTTACGAATACGATTTCAAAGTTTTCCTTTGCTTCAGCGGCCTTGTTTCTGAAATCAACAAGTTTAGGAGTGAAACTTCTGCATGGCGGGCACCAATGCGCAGAAAAGTAGATGCCGACAATTTTTCCGTCAAGAGAAGCGGATTGAATTGTTTTCCCTGTTGAGTCGATCAATTCCTTTCCGAACATGTCCTCTATCCATTTCTGTCCGCCAAATACCATTGAACTGACTAAAATCACTGCAAGCAATATGATTTTTCTCATACAACACCTCCGTAATACAATTTGTCTGAATCGTGCCTGACATCCGTCCTGGCATGCCCGTAAGCTAAATCCATATTTTATTTTTTCTAATTGCCGCAATAAACAATTTTATCTGCAACTACAGTGAAAAGCTTTTTTAAATTTTTATTTGGAGATGTTTTATGTGGTAAGAACATTTTCATGTTGCAAGACAACGGTTCTTGAGTCTCAGTTTGCATATTGTAGAAATGTTTTTGAGAAATACCTCAAAAATATGATTTTTTTTTCGAAAAAAATTATTGAAAATAAAAAATACAAGTATAAGTTAACGGCGTGCTTCCTGGGGAGTCAGGAGTGGCATAGCAAGATTAACATTTAAATTTTAAGGAGATTAACTATGAAAAAGGCAATTCTTTCTCTGGCAATGGTAGGCGTCATGTTCGTTATGACAGGCTGCATGGCAATTGTTGGCTCAGCCAATGGCGCACCTACCACAATTATCGGTGGACTTTATTCTGAAGTTTCCGGCAACACATTGATCCAGCAGCCGACAACTGATGACTTCACAGTTGTAAAGCACAATGTCGTTGGAACGGCTAAACTCACATGCATCTTCGGTATTGTCACAATCGGCGATACATCCTATGAGACACTCAAGGCTTCAGCTCTCAAGAATGCCCCCGGCGCAGATGATATCATCGATATCAAGTACGACTACTCTGCAAAGAACATTCTTGGTCTCAATGACATCACTGTTAAGATGATTGGTACCGCCATCAAGTACAAATAAGCTGATCAACCGTTAAGTTCAAGGCCATTGCGGGATAATCCGCAATGGCCTTATGTTTTTTGTGCGCCTTGCGAGCGCACGTTCCAACGGGTGAAAGTCCCGAATCCGCCCGATAGCGGGAAGGATATAGCTGAACACCAGGGATGTCCATCGCGAGGTGGAATCTGAAGGAAGGTGCAGGCAAATTCCCGGACAGACGAACAGAAATCTCATCAGGCAGGCAGCGGGGGTAAGGATGCTAAACAATCTTACGCCCGATAGCTATACGGAATCGTTGCCAGAAAATGAGGCAGTCTCACGGGGAGAAGGAATGTGTGAGTACCAAGGGAGGTCTTGTATGCAGATGTATGTTTTCTTCACAAAGCAGAGAAGTGCATGATTGCATGCTTCGACAGAATCGGTTTTGTTTTTTGTTCACAATCCCTGTATTGTGTCGGTATTGCTATCTACTATTCCCATATTGAAAATCGTGTTGATTATTGCATTTTCCGTCCTGTCAGGATAGGCTTCCCTGCAGGGTACGCTCTTTTTTTTCAGCTGGGTGCAATGTCCGTCAAGAAATGCCGCAGTGCATCTTGTATTTCGTTTATGGCGGAAAAATGGGGCCCTGTTGACTTTTGCTGTGGATGAGTGTATTCCGGTCTCGTTTAGAGCGTATCCGTAGTAGCATAGATGACCATAATTTTCCACAAGGAGGGAAGTGCCCGAAGGCTGTTTGTGGACTGTTGTCTTGATCGCCCCTGACTTGCCTGTCGCTATGAGATAGTTCAGACCGTAGCTTGTGGTTATTCCCTGTCCTTTGATTTCATTGGGGCAATGTAGAACTTTTGACGGCTCTGCGGATGCCTTGTCCACGCCAAGATATGCCTTTACCTGTTTGTCAAGCCAGTCGGCTCCGTCCGCCTTCAGATTGTCACCGCAGGGCAGCATGTCTTCATAATCGTTGCTGTACATCAGGTATACAAATGACAGCTGCTTCATGTTTGATACGCAGCTTACCGCTCTTGCTGCTTCCCTGGCTGAAGACAGTGCCGGCAGAAGCAGCGCTGCAAGTATTGCTATTATTGCGATTACAACGAGGAGCTCAATCAAGGTGAATTTTGGGGATGGTCTCATTTTCAGAAGTTTACAGAAAGACGGAAGGCATACGCGCCCCCGCATGGGTGATGCGTATGCCTTCCTGGCATACAGTGTGATTTTTGCATGCAACAATATGATTCAACGGCTTCATGCCGTTTATCTGAAACTTCTGTTTGCAGAATGTTGTTAATTTAAATCATAGTGCATTTCTTTCCAACTGCACAGTTGAAAATCACCGTTCATTCTGAAATAGCATTGCTTTTCACTGATATCGGACCGGAAATAGAAGGTGATGCTTATGTCCCGGAAAATGTATTGCATTGCTGTTTGCGTTGCAAGCTGCGGCAATTTTTCTCTTTGAAGAAAATTAAGTAATCTGAGCAGTTAAAAGTCTTGAAATATAAGTTATCAATGGCATAGTATTCCGGAAATAATGTTGTTTTTGGAGTATAATGATGAAGGGAATAGTTTTAGCCGGTGGAACGGGGACGCGTTTGCGTCCTATAACATGGGGAGTGTCAAAACAGCTTCTGGCTGTATATGACAAGCCTATGGTGTATTATCCGGTCTCCGTACTTATGCTTTCCGGGATCAGGGATATTCTGATAATAACCAGTCCTGAGGATGGACCGGCTTTCAGGCGTCTTCTTGGAGACGGCTCAAGGTTCGGGGTGAATTTTTCCTATGAAGTTCAGGAAAAGCCCGCTGGATTGGCGCAGGCATTTATAATAGGTGAAAAGTTTATCGGTCATGACAGTGTAGCACTCGTGCTGGGGGACAATATCTTCTATGGTGCCGGACTCCGTGATATATGCCGTACTGCGGCCGGGCGTGAAAACGGCGCGACTGTATTCGGTTACAGTGTCAAGGATCCTGGCAGGTTCGGCGTTGTTGAGTTGGACGGAGAAGGGCGTGCCATCTCCATAGTGGAAAAGCCGGAGCATCCGAAATCCAGCTATGCGGTAATAGGACTTTACTTTTACGACAACGATGTGGTAGAGATCGCAAAGGGCGTTAAGCCGTCACTGCGCGGTGAACTTGAGATAACTGACATAAACAATGAATATATGAACCGGGGCTTGCTCAGGGTTCAGCGTCTTGGAAGGGGATATGCCTGGTTTGACACAAGTACCCATGATGCCATGTTGGATGCATCCAATTTCATTCGTACGGTTGAGACCAGGCAGGGGCTTCAGGTGGCCTGTCTGGAGGAGATAGCACTTGAGAACGGCTGGATAACCAGGGAAGAACTGAAATGCGGCCTGGAAGAACTTGGCAATACGGAATATGGACAATATCTGAAGAAACTTGCCGAAGGGTGAAAAAGGTTTCAATGCGGTGCCGCATGAGGATTTTTGATTTGTCAAAATATGGTGAATAACAGGAAATATTGTTTTTGGGCGTGAGTTGAAAAAAAGGAGTATGAATATGAAAAAATGTGTTTTGTTTTTGCTGATGGCGTTTGCCTTCACAGTATTCTGTGCCGAACCGTCTATTGTCAAGGCTGCCGCGTCAGCTCCCGTGATCGATGGAAAGCTGGATGATGCCTGCTGGGCAGATGCCTTGAAGTTTGACAAGTTCCAGAAATTGAACACCAGACACAAGTCTGATTTGAAGACAGAAGTTTTCCTGACTTATGACAGCACCGGCGTCTATGCCGCATTCAAATGTTTCAAGCCCAATGGCGGTTCTTTTACGCTCAGGCCGGACAAGGGAGCGTATTCCAATGATCATGTGGAGGTAATGATAGACCCCAATTTCACGCAGAACAGATATTTCCATTATATGGTCGGGATCAATGGCGCAATTTACGACTCGGCACGCTCTGAAGGCGGTTTTGTGGGCGACCAAAAGTGGATCAGCGGCATGACTTCGGCCGTTGACATCCAGGACGAGTACTGGACCGCGGAGATGAAACTGCCTTATTTCAGCATGGATATCAATGCTTCCCCCGCCACATGGGGATTCAACTTCTGCCGTGCCGCATGGGCACAGCCCTCCGCTGAGGAATGCACTGTCACTTCCAACGGATCATTCCATTCAGCAGGCTCTTTCCTGCCCGTAAATGGAATCGACATTGCGCTTGACAAGTATTCCTGGCAGATCTCTGTTCCCAAAGTTGAAGTGATGCAGTTGGGAGACAGCCTGGCCGTCAATGTTTCCGTTCCTGTTTCAAATGCCATAGACCAGAAAAAAGACATACTTGTCGACATGATAATGAATGGCGGCGAACTGGGCATTGCAGGCGGATACATAGTCGAGAAGTTCGAGCCCCGTGAAAAGAGAAATATAGTATTCAGGGATATAAAGCTGAAAAATCCCGGAAAATATCAGGTTGTTGTTGATATCATGGATCAGGAAAGCAGGCTTTTGTACAAGAGAGGCCAGTATCCTGTGACAATAGAGTTCATTCCCATTTCCATCTCTCTCAAGAAGCCCTGGTATAGAAATGCCATTTTCGAAAGCCAGGAACTGAAGGAAGTAGAATACGAGGTGATCTGCAGAAAAGACGCTTCAGCCCCTGTGCGTACAGGCATTCGTGAGCTTGCCGGAAAGACAATTGTGGAGAAGACGGCAAAAAGCGGAAGCATCGTTAAGTTCCCTGTTTCCGGGCTGCCTTATGGCAAGATGGAGATCTTTGCAGAAGTTAATGGGGAAACCATAACAGAACCGCTTAGAAAACTTCCCTACCGCAAGGGTGAGGTATGGCGTGACCAGGATGGTATATGGCGTGTGGAAAAGAGGAAGTTCTTCCCTGTGTTCAACTGGGGGTCAGCCCATATAGAAGGTACTGTTGCAAGAGTCCACAGCGATGGAAAGCGCAAAGATCTTCTCCGTGTTGACGGAGCACTTATGTGGAGCGGTACTCCTACTCATAAATATCTCCGCATGGAACGCATTACTCCTGAAGCTGAAAAGATAATCAGGGAAAGGGTGCGCTTGATTGACAGCTGGGGAGACAATCTTTTCGCCTACTATCTTTGCGACGAGCCGGAGATTTCAGGCGTGAGGGCATCGGTTCTCACTCATTTCGCAAATATCATGCGGGACGAGGATCCCTATCATCCCATTATTGTTTCAAATGACACGGTCAGCGGCGTGGTAGATTTCCTGAAAGCCGCAGAAATCAATGGTCTTCATCCCTATCCCAATCCGGTCAAGGGCGTTTCCAGACCAGATTTTGCAAGAATCGTGACTTTCATGAACCAGGCTGTCGCAGTCAGCAAGGCCAACAATAATGCACAGACCATAACATTCCTGCAGCAGAGTTTCAACTATGGCGACTGCGGTTCCAGAAACAGCAGGATACCTACCTATGACGAGATCAGGACACAGCTTCTGCTTACCTTTACTCTTGGAGGCAACGGCGTGGAATTCTTCAATTTCACCAATTGCCATTATCCTGAATTGTATGTTGGATTGCCGGACATTGCCCAGGAGTTCAAGGATATACTTACTCCTGCCATGACATCGCCTGATTTCTCCGGTGCCGTATCATCCAATCCAAATGTGGCTGTGCGCGTCAAGAAAGTGGGAGAGCATTACTGGATATTCGCATCCGGCCTCACCACAAAGTCAGAGAAGGCCTCAATTACCGTACCCGGTTTGAAAAACGGAAAATTGCAGGTGATCCGCGAGGGGCGCAGCGTAGAAGTTTCGAACGGAGCTTTCCAGGATGTTTTCAATAACTATGACAGCAGGGTCTATACAACTGACCTGCGCGATTTCGGCAAGCCCACCATTTATGAAGTGGCCGCAAAGATTGATGCCCTCAACGAAGCGCGTCGCAAGCCCGGAAATCTGGCATTCCAGATGGAAGAGGATGATGGAATCAAGCTTACATCAAATTCCAATGTATGGGGATCCCGTACTCCTTCCGCTACACTCTGGCATGTGACGGACGGCATTACTTCCGGTGTTACGCCAAGAAGCCCCCAGGGAGGAGAAGGATTCATGCCTTACGCCGCCAAGAAGGATGAGGTTCCGGTGTGGATCGCTCTGGATTTCCAGAAGGAAGTTACAGCCGGGCGCATTGCGGTATATGGAGCGGAAAATTCTCTTGCAGATTATGATGTTCAGGTACTTGCCGGTGACAAGTGGGAGACTGTTGGTTCTGTAAAAGACAGCAAGGACAATTTTGCTGAGTTCAAGTTCCCGCCCCGTAAGATTACAGCAGTCAAGGTAAATGTCACAAAAATCAATTACATTGAGCGCTTTAAGATGAGTCAAGCGCGCATTCATGAGATTGAAGTCTACGAA
>JAZURH010000398.1:0-5420 GCA_045606125.1 Lentisphaeria bacterium
CATGGCTACGATCCGACTTAGTTTGTAATTGGAGCTGCGGGGGCATGTGGGCTGGACCTCATGGGGCAGCAGTGAAGCAAGCATGGTACGGGTCGCCCAGCTCTTGATCTCAGGTGTCTTGCCACCGACTATTCCATCCAGTATGGTGGGATAGCAGCCGCCCTGACGCCCGGAACAGACCGCCCTTATATATTCGGACGAAAAACGCTCCTGGAAATCATTGATGCCGTATTTCCATTCCATACCCATTGTGTTTGTGGTAAAGCCCAGCGTGACCAGCATGTTCGTATTGGTATGGTGGGCGGTGATCCAGGGCTTCAATCCCCTGTTCTGCATGGTTATGGCCTGCCTGCGATGATAATTGCGGCTGCGCCAGAGTCCCATGGAAGGATGCACTTCACCATCCCCGTCAATCCAAGCGGCACCGTTCACCCAACTGAAGCAAGCACCCAGGAACACATTGTCATTGTAAATGCCCGTGAAACCATGCTCCAGCATCTTGTCCAGATAATAGATAGCATAGTCCACATAGGATTCATTAATCATCTGTCCCCTTTCCCATTCATCCCGCATCACAGGATATTCAGGCAACTGGGTGGCACCGGAAAAGTTGCAGGTATAGCAATAGATGATCGCCTTGTCCTTTATTGAATGCGTGCTGGCCATTATGTTGAATGCATGATTCACATGCCTGCTGACATAGTCCAGGGCCTGAGTCTCGTTTTTTGATGCAACCCAGACACCGTCAGGCGTTCCCCGTGAATCCACAATGCGCTTGATCCAGTTATTTACATATTCCCTGTCAATCCTGCCGGTTTTATGCGTTTCAATCAGCTTGTCCCAGTATTCGAAATCCTGGAACGCAGGATATCTTGCCGTCCAGGTAAAGAAGGACCCCCAGTAAGGCGGTGAATAGAAGCATCTGGAGATCTGTGTTCCCTTGTTGGTGAATCCGTCTCTCCATCCGCGCCATCCCTTCGGCATGGGCTTCACAGGCGACGGCAGCAGGGCAAATGTTATCGTATTATCCCTGGACAGCTTGGCAGGCGAGTTAAGGAAATTAAGCCTGATAATGACAGTTCCGTCCTTTTCACGGTGCAATTCCACGCCATCCCTGTCCTTGGTGTGGCACCAGCCCTTGTCCCAGTCCGCAGCGTATGATATTCCCCTGTAATCGTCTCCTACCCAGATATAGGGCAGGAAACTTTCAAAGTTGGCCTGCTGAATAGATCTGCTGGCAAACACCCGTCCCTGTCCGGCAGGCACATATCCCGCAGGATTCTGGCGCAGTCCCTCGCCAACTGCATGATACAATTCAGCCACTTCCTTCTTTACAGGAATATCAACATACAGCCTGTCCGGCAGCGGCTTGTTTCCGGGAGTGAGTTTCCAGTCATACCGTATAAGTCCATCCTGTTCCATGCGTATGTCCGCCTCGATCTTCAAGGCATCGCATTCCAACTGGTTTTTCGCCGTAATGAACGTATCCTTTTCTGTAATGTAGGTTGGCGCCTTGAATTTCCAATTAAGCACCCTGCCGTTCTTCAAGGCAACCACCTCAACCGGACGGGCAAGGACTTCACCGCCATCTGCCATCACACTTTCAGGCAAACCACTTCTGCCAAGAGTAATATCCTTCAAAACAGCCGACAACTTACTGCCGCTGCGCTTGAGGGGAGTAAAGCCCTCCACCAATTTATCTTCCGTGCCTATTTTGTTGTTCAACCAGGGATAATCCTTGACCTCAAATGCCCTCTCGTAAAGCGGGACATCTGAACCAGGCTTGGACAGGAAGAAGGAATATTTTCCATCCGCAAGTTTCTTTTTAAGCGTATAGGCAGCATGCAATGTAGCCATCTGCTTACCGCCCTCCACATTTACTGTTGCGTCGGCAAAATCCATTTCGACAGTTTCAACAACTGCGTCTTTTTCATTGCGTACCTGAAGCTGCAGTTTCTTTTCCGGAACCGCACTGCAGTCCAGAACCAGATCCGCCACCACTTTATCCAGACTCTGGTACCATTTAACAGTACCGGTTACGGATTTATCTCCCTGCGCAAGAGCGGTTATCTCACTCATAAGCAGAGGACGTGAATACACATTCAAATCGGCAAAACTGGCATTTTCCATCTTCAGGGAACCGACTTTGGAGAGATTTATATCCAAATTATGCTGCAGCATTGCCCGTCGTATTCCGTTAATATACACTTCAAATGACCGGGGCAGGAAGTTTATAGCCACATGCATCCATTGTCCCACACTCGGGGAACGACGCCCGACAAACACCATTTTTGCCCCTTTGTTCGTCGGTCCGAAATACTGTGCACCAAGGAGCATACCGCCCTGTCTCTGTTCCTGGAAGAAAATATAGCCTCTGTTCGTAAACACAGTGCCCAGGAAACGACGATACTGCTTACCTTCCTTCAAAGGCCCTTCCACCCTCATCCAGAACGACACTGCACCGGGTGAACTCAATTTATTTTTCGGGAAATCCAATACGCGGTCGCTCAAGTCAAATACTCTGCGTGATGCGGAGGGACCCGGCAATGTTGCCGGTTCATCATCCAACGGCGGAGTTATCTTTATTGTTGCACCTGGTACGGTGGAATATTCCGGAAGTGCCTTTCCTGCATCAAATCCGCAGGACAATGTCTGGTATGATTCTGTATTGCGCCATATAGGGTGCACAGGGGGATTCCAGCTGAAAGTGCGGAACCAGCCTTCCGTTCTGGCCTCGCCCTTACCTTTGCTGTTCTCTGCATTGCATTCGGCAGTAAAATCCTGCTCAACTGTCTTGCCGGGAGCAAGTTCCAGTTTTCTCCTGAATTCCAGATTTTTCTCTGAACTCAACTTCAGTTCCAGTTCAGTACTTACCGGCTTGTCGCCTGTATTTGTAACGCGGAAGCGCAGGGGACGTCTGGCATTCTCCCCGTAGAGATGCTGTACAGCCAAACCGCCTTTCTTCAAGCGGAATGTGGAATATGATCCCGGGTCCATGAAACCGCCAACATCCGACATCGCCCCCTGATACCCGGGTTCAATACCGTAGTTGCGGCATGCCATTATCTTCCAGTCACCTTCAGGCGAACCGGTAATGCCCATTTCTCTGAGGGGGAACGCCATCTCCAAAGTCCATACCTTATTTTCAACACGGGACTTGATGCTGGCTTTGTGTTTCCATTCGTGAGGAGCAAGGCCATATCCGGGATTGTTGTGCATTGCAAACACATCGTCCTTCGAATTCACTATAAGCTGGAAAGTTCCAAACTTCAATGTTTCTATGGTGCGAAGTTTTTTGGGTGGGAAAAACCAAAGTTCCAGCGAATCATTATTGTTGAGCCCGCCGGGAACCGCGCGGAGATTGCCGCGCTGGGGAGTTTCAGCCTGCAATGCCACATACAATTTTTCATGATCGTAGGCAAACCATACCGTTGTCCTTCTGGCATCCATATTTCCGGCATTACCGCTGAATGCCACGGCGGCATCCCATTCCCCGGGTTCAAAACGACCATCAATGACAGGTGCCTTCTTCTGGAAAGGCACTGTAAACTCCGAGCCGCCGACCAGCAGCCCGCTCATCAAAAAAACAATTAATGACAAATACCTGAACATATCTTTTCCTCTATTACTGGTGTCTATACCAAATTAGCAAATGATTCTTCTGATTTTTACGGGTGATCAGTATTTCCAACCATACTTGTTGTAAACATGCCCAATGGCTCCATGGTACGCATAAAACGAACTTACATACGCCAGGGACAAGTTTACATGGACCGGATTCATCTGCTCACTGGCCACATGGCCGTCCACAAATGCAACACCGGCACTCTGCCCCAGATTGTGGGGGAAGTCAATTTGTTTCAGCTCACTGGCCGAAGCATTTGAAAAAGTGCAGCTGTTCTTTGAGTCTGCTATGCTGCTGGTCTGGGAAGGATAAAGAAGAACATCAATTCTATACCTTTTACTTGATGGTTTCGCATAAACATGCACCATTCTATTCACACCATAGTGATATGTGCCGACTATATCTGTGTAAGTCCAATCCTGTTCCACTCCGCTGACGACTACACCCACTTTTTTGTCCGGACACCGGAACTCCTTCAGTTTACTGTTACTGGTCTTGTCTCCCATTGCAATATACTTGCCATCCTGAAGCAGCAATCCCCAGGGCCGTCCGTTGGTGTCACTGTCTTGTTTATATGTAACACTGGGCATGAAAAATTCTTCATCGTCCATTTCATACAATGTGACACTTGTTCTCAGCTGTTTGAGATTGTTAAGACATGATGTAGCTCTTGCCTTTGCCCTGGCCTTGCTCAATGCAGGCAAAAGCATGGCCGCAAGTATTGCGATAATTGCAATCACCACAAGAAGCTCAATCAATGTGAAGCTGTAAACGCCGCCATGCCCTCTTCTGCAGAAAGGTCTTTTATCGGACGCACTTCCATGCTGAGAACTGCCACAAAATCTACTCATAATTTTTCTCCTTGATACTATCTTGATCCTGAATTTCATAAAAATTCCTCTTAGCTGTAATTGTACCAAGAAAAAACAAATCGTGCAATATCATTTTTAAAAACTTTTTTAAAATAATGTAATCACATTCAATAAACTGATTACTCAATTGTACATTCACATTTAATCATACTCCTGAAATAAAATATTCTGCTCCCACAGCACAATATTCACTGAAGCACAACATTATTCAAAAGTACGCAGGCTGCATCAGACTTTTTTTCAGAAAGCTATTGTAAAAACATACATTCAGGGTAAATTTGCCAAGATTTGCTTTTTATTTCAAGATGATTGAATATCAGGAAAAACAAGGAGTGACTATGAAAAAAATCTCTCTGCTGGCAGCAATGCTTATGCTTTGTGCCATGACATCCTACGGCGGCGATAAGCTGGCCGAATACCAAGCCTTCAGAAAGGACATTTATGCCAATCCGGCCAATGCAGTCAAATATCTTAATAACAAGGACGCGGAAATACGCCGTTTTGCAGTATATACAGTCGCCTTCAATAAGCTTGGAAACTTCAAAGACACACTGGTAAAGGCGGCTAAAGACAGCGATGATATGGTCAGGCTTACTGCAGTATCCGCACTTTATCCACTGGCGGCGGAAAATCCAGATGTGGTAAAGCTTATGGACCATATATCCCGCACGGACAAGGATACCCAGGTAAGGCAGATAGCACTCCGTGCATCATGGCCTTTCCACAGAAATACGGTGCTGCTCCGGGATGACAAGGACTGGGATCACGATGTGGTGGTGGCAAAGAAATTTGAAATACCCGCCGACAACTGGAAAATCAAGGCCGACACGGATATTTCCGGTCATGTAAAAGGCTGGTTCACAAAGGATTTCAACGATGCGGACTGGCTGAAAATAGGCGAAGTCGATGTAGCCATGTCGTTC
>JAZURH010000399.1:0-2425 GCA_045606125.1 Lentisphaeria bacterium
GGCATCAACAAATCGGACATGGTCAGCCGTATAGGCGAAATGGCACGCAACGGAGTTGTCCATGGCATAAGCGGAATAGTTGACCTTTCAAGTGCCCGTGTCGGCGTAAGGATCGTTATTTCCCTCAAGCAGGACGCAACCACCAACGTGGTGCTTAATGAACTCTACAAGCTTACTCCCCTTGAATCTTCGGATGCAGGGCAGCTTTTGGTCGTGGACCATAACAGACCCCGGACCATGACTCTCAGGCAGGTTCTTGACGCATATATCGACCATCGGGAAGAGGTTATAACAAGGCGTACGCAGTTCCTGCTGAAGAAAGCTCAAGCAAGAGCGCATATAATTGAAGGTTTGCTTATTGCTCAGGCTAATATTGATGATGTCATCAGCATTATCCGTCGTTCCAAGGACCGTCAGGAAGCCCAGAACCAGCTGATAAGCCGTTTCGCTCTGGATGAAGTTCAGGCGAATGCAATCCTTGATATGCGTCTGGCACAGCTGACCAACCTCGCTGTAGATGAACTGCAGAAGGAATATGACGAGCTGAAGGAGGAGATTGCCAGACTGGAGGATATTCTTTCCTGCCGTGCAAATATCATGGCTGTTGTAAGGGAAGAACTTCTTGAGACCAAGGAGAAGTTCAATACACCGCGCCGTACAAGGATAGAGGCTGCGGATGGAGAAATGAATCTGGATGGCCTTACCAAGCGTGAGATCTATGTGGTGACGCTTACACGGGGCGGCTATATCAAGCGCTGCAGCGCGGATGAATATGCTTCCCAGAACAGGGGAGGTTCCGGTGTCAAGGGCATTACAGCACGCAAGGAAGGCGATACGGTGCAGATGGTACTTTCAACACGCAGCCACAATTCGCTTCTGTTCTTTACGAATTACGGCAAAGTTTACCGCATGGCAAGAGCCTACGAACTGCCGGAAAGCAAGCGTTCCGATGCTGGACGCTTCATATCCAATGTGCTTAATCTTCCTGCGGATCCGGAACGGCCTGATACGCCCGAGGAAATAAGGGCTATAATCTCCTATGACGAGAAGACTCTTGACATGGATGCCAACTATGTGGTCATGGTCACTAAGAAGGGACTTGTCAAGAGATGCAGCCTGTCCCTTTTCAAGAATCTGCGCAAAACAGGAAAGAGGGCATTGGCATTCAGGGATGATGATGACCTTATTGATGCACAGCTTACGGACGGCACAAAGGATCTGCTTATTTCAAGCAGAAATGGCCGGGCTGTCAGGTTCAATGAATCTCAGGTGCGTCCCATGGGAAATACTGCTGCCGGTGTAAGAGCCATCAAGCTGAAGGATGAGGCGGATGGAACACCGGGAGCCGTTGTTTCAATGACTGTGGTTCAGCCGGATGATGAATTGCTGGTCATTACTGCAAATGGTCTTGGAAAGCGTACGCCTATTGGAAGGGGCAGCGCGGATGATGTACCTTCTGCCGTCGTCCCCGAGGAAGGCGATGGTGATGTCGTTGACAGCGTGGATAATGTGGAAGTCACTGAAGCTGAAAATAACGATGCTCAGGAATCGGAAGAGCGCTCCGCATTCCGTTACCGTCTTACCAACAGAGGAACTCAGGGCTGTATAAGCATTAAGCTCCGGGAAGGCGATCATGTGGTGGCTGCACTTCAGGTACCGGCTGAATCGAATCAGGATATTCTTCTGCTGTCGGAGAAGGGACAGGCGGTCCGCACTCACATAAACCAGATACGCTGCTGCGGAAGGGCATCTTATGGCGTAAAAGTCATGACAATGTCCAAGGAAGATGACAGGGTTGTTAATGTATCCATCGTGGATGAACTGTCCGAGGATGACGCCGCTGCGAACGCCGCCCATGTTGAAAGCGAAGAGCAGGCGGCCAATGAGGCGGCAGAGTTCAACGCCAGGCAGGCAAGAGAGCAGGCTGAACTGGACAGCAGGGAAGAAGCAGCATACGAAAACGAGAATACCGGAAATGAAGGAACTGAAGGAAATGAAGACACTATCTAAGCTGTTTGTTCTTCTGATGGTTTGCTGCTGCAGTGTTTTTGCTCAGTACGGCGATGCACTGCTTGCAATAGTCGGCAATGAAGTGATTACACTTTACAATGTCCAGCGTATGACAGCTTCAGAGGAAAAGCGGCTTGCCAGGCAGTTCAAGGACAAGGAATTGGAGAATAGAATACTTGAACTCAGGACTGCGGCCCTCAATACGCTGATCGAAAGGGAACTGTTTGCAATGGAGTTCAAGGCTCTTGGCGCAAAAGTGCCCCAGGCATTGGTGCAGGACAGGATAAACCGTGCAATAGTTGACCATGCAGGGGGCAGCCAGGCCCGCCTTGAGGATATGCTTCAGAAGGAAGGCATGACTTTGAGGGAATATCGTGAACGCCTTGAAAAGGATATATCCGTTGAATTGCTGGTG
>JAZURH010000400.1:0-7063 GCA_045606125.1 Lentisphaeria bacterium
CTGCACCGGCTCCTGCACCGGCTCCTGCACCGACTCCTGCACCAGCTCCTGCACCGGCACCTGCTCCAGAAACAATATCTCAAGATACCGCATCAGACGATGATATCGAAGCATCCATGACGGCATCGACATCCACCACAAGCATAGCGGATCTCAATGCAATGCTTTCGATGAACTCCTACGATCCTGAGGACGATACAGATCCAGCCCTTTCCATGGACAGTTCCAGTTCACTCATGGAACAGTTCACCCCGGAAGCCATACAGCTCCGCTTGGCAAATACCCTGGCTGAAAAAAATGATGCACTTGGAGATTTCATATCCGGCATGCATGCAGAATCCTTCAGTCCGGGAGGTCTGACTCTCACCTACAAGAGCACAAATCTATCGCCTACGGAGCTTGATCTTATCGAAAACAAGGATGCTCGACAGACAATCGACAACGCCTTTGCTTCACTCGGGCTGCAGGGATGCGTCATATTGGCCCCGGCTGGGGAAAACGCCTCCGGCGGCCAGAAAAAATACCACAGGGGCAGCTATATAGAAAACCAGAGAATAGCGGCAACAGAAATAGTCACACATGTAAACAAGATGCTCAACACAACGCTTGTTGACTCAAGGATCCTGGACAAGGACGAAAAAGAGGCTGGAAAATAATGCAGTACCCGGAGCATCTCCAGAAAGTAATGTCATACTTTTCCCATCTACCAGGTGTTGGACGCAGGACAGCTGAGCGCATGGGAATTGCCATGATGTCCTGGCGCAACGAGGATCTTGTATCGTTCGGCAATCTTCTTGCCGGCCTCAGAGACAATGTCGCTTTCTGCCCGCAGTGCGGCAATTATATGGAAGCAGGAGAGAAATGCTCAATTTGCAATGATGAAAACAGATCTGCCGACATAATATGTGTAGTGGAACAAGTCGCTCAGATAATCGTAATAGAAAAATCCGGCTGTTTCCACGGAATGTACCATGTTCTGGGAGGCAAGCTTTCTCCCATGTCCGGCATTGGTCCGGATGATCTGCGCATCGCGCAGTTAAGGGAAAGGCTTGCCGGCGGCGAAGTCCGTGAACTGCTTGTGGCCACTACTCCTGATGTGGAAGGTGAAGCCACAGCAAACTATCTTGCACAGCAGTTCGCATCGGATACTTTGGTTGTATCACGCATTGCCGCCGGCATTCCTGTAGGTGCAGACCTGGCTTTCGCCGATCCGGCCACTTTGGCCTCCGCAATATCTGGACGCAGAAAAATCTGAACTTGAAATACCAGCAAGATGCCCGTCAAAGGGCTAAACAACAAGGAGTTAAAAATGTACGTAGGAAGAATCGTTGCAGTCGGATGCACAAAGGCAGGAAAAGGGGCAGCCTTGTACAGAGTATCATCCCGTTCATTCCCCAACAGGGAAGCCAAGGAACTTTCAAGAGGCATTGCTATCGTGCCGAAGCCGGGCTTTGAGAATGACATACAGAAAAATCCCTACATCGCATATAACTGCTTCCGCACAGCAAGAGGTTTTGCGGTAGTCAGCAATGGTTCACAGACCGACCCGGTAGCAGAAAAGATCGAATCAGGAATGGCACCAAGAGATGCTCTGGCCTATGTCATGCTCTCCATGGACTATGAACATGATTCATTGGACACCCCCAGGATCACAGGCGTTGTACAGCCTGACGGCCGCAAAGCATGGCTGGCTATAGTCCGCAAAGATGCTCTGCTGGTAAAAGAACTGGACCTGCAGCCCGGACAGGCATTCTATGTCTGCACATACGAACGCAACGAGCCGGGATATGCCCAGGCCGATGACAGCTTCGATGCGGCAACAGCAGATGATTGCTGCGAATACATCCTTTCCAAGGGAGTATTTGCCGACTTTGAAAAGCCGATTTCAGCCGTCTGCGCAATAGCAAATGCCGATGGCAGCTTCAGCACTGCAATGAAATAAAAATATAGCAGCATAAAAGCCTGTCCAACGCGCAATACCGGCGCCGGACAGGCTTTTTGGCAAATCACATAATCATGTCCTGGCGGAAACTTTTTCCATTTGAGTCACGCTTCTTCACCACGCCTGAAGGCCATCGTCTGCATTACATTGATGAAAATCAGGCAGGAAAGAAATGTATGCTGATGCTTCACGGAAATCCAACCTGGTCCTTTATGTACCGGGATTTGATCAGAGAAGCAGCGGCCGCCGGATGGAGAGCTGTTGCACTGGACAATCTGGGTTCAGGATTATCAGACAAGCCCGAAAACTGGCCGTACACACTGGAAGCGCATATAGAAAATCTTGCCATGTTCATCGAACATCTGGGTATATCGGAAGCTTCTTTCGTCATGCATGACTGGGGTGGCCCCATAGGAATGGGATTTGCCACAAAAAATCCGGACAAGGTTCGCTCAATAGTACTTATGAACACAGCCGCATATCTGCCGGCAGGTGTTCCAAAAAGACTCTTTTTATGCAGGATCCCTCTGCTCGGTGCTTTTCTTGTGCGCGGACTGAATCTGCTCGTCAGGACAGCATTGAAAAAAGCTGCGGCAAAAAAACTGCCGGATGATGTACGGGATGGATACTGCGCTCCATATTCAAACTGGCATGACAGAATCGCTGTGCTGAAATATCCGCTGGACATACCACTATCTCCGAAACATCAGAGCTATGCGACATTCGCAAAGATAGAAACTGCCCTGCCCCGCCTGGCGGACAAGAAAATCGCCCTGCTCTGGGGAGAAAAAGACTTCTGCCTTGGAATGGAGTATTTTAATATCTGGCGGCAAATATATCCGAATGCAGCGTGGACCACATATTCCGATGCCTCTCATTACCTGCTGGAAGACAAAGGCACTGAAATCCTGAACAAGATACTGGAATTGGCTTAACCTGATTATAAACATGCTTTCCCTGCTGAAATATACTGCCGCTATCATACTGCTGTGGTTGGGGTCCATGTTTGCGGTAACAGCTGTCCACGAAGCTGCTTCCCTCCCCGGCGGCCATATTTGCATAACATTCGCCATTTCCTTCATTGTCGGAGTCTTTATTTTCAAAAAGTACAAATTTCCGGCTGTCTATGTTTTCGGTCATGAAATGACCCATTATCTGACAGCCAAACTGTTTCTGAAAAAGACCGGCAGAATAAGACTGGGAAGCAAATCAGGATCTGTTGAAGTAATGGGCAGCAATGTATGGATTGTGCTGGCTCCATACATAGTGCCCTTCTACGCCATTGCGGCGGTCTCCATCTACGGTCTGGCAATATGCTTTTGCAAAAGCCAGTGGCTGGACATGGTATTAGCCTGCATTACGGCAGTAGGATACGCCTATCATGTAATGCTGACACTGCATGTCCTGCACCTTAATCAGACAGATCTACTGGAATATGGTCCCTTCTTTTCAATTGCAGTGATCTTCGCCGGAAATATGATGCTTGTACTGCTGTCCGTGCTTATATTCACAGGGACATGGAAAGATTCAGTAAGATACTTCATGGAAATCACACTTGTCCAGAAATCATTGTTTTTCACTGCATTAGAATTGCTGCAAAGATAATCAGCCACTGCAGACAGGACCAACAGGGCTTCAGGCATCCATATCACACTTTTTCAGGAAAATACCCACTCTGAAAAGTTATAGGGCTGCAATGCAAAATTGCCTTTCCCTCCATTGCAAAAAATAAAAAGCAATTTACTGTATTTCCGTATTCGCTTTTTACGGTCAATTCAGACACGAAAACTTTTTAGGAGATCAAAAATGGCAGACACATCAGTAGGAACAGAATCATTTGCCAAGGTTAAAACAAAAGAAGTGGACAAAAAACTGCGCCTGGCTTTCATCGGATGCGGCGGCATTTGCCAGACACATGTAGCGGCAATATCCCGCATACCCGAGCTTGAAATCGTTGCAGGATGTGATATCAATCCTGAAAGATTAGAGGAAATGAAAAACAATCACGGCATCACCAGTCTCTATGAAAAATGGGATGATATGCTCAGGGAAGTCAAGCCGGATGTTGTTGACGTATGCACCCCCAACGGCGTGCACGCACCAGCAGCTATCGCTGCACTCAATGCAGGATGCCATGTGATAGTCGAAAAGCCCATGGCCATGTCTCCCGCTGAATGCGAGGAAATGATAGCGGCCGCAAAGAAGAACGGCAAACTGCTTTGTGCAGGATTCCAGCAGAGATACAACCCCAGAAGCCAGTTCATGAAGAAACTTCAGGAAGCCGGGGACATCGGTGATATTATGTATGTCAAGTGCCAGGCTCTCCGCCGCCGCGGCGTTCCGAACTGGGGCGTCTTCGGTCAGAAGGACAAGCAGGGTGGCGGTCCCCTTATTGACATCGGCGTGCATATCATAGAATGCGCACACTACTGCATGGGAGAACCCAAGCCGGTGGCAGCAACAGGAAATGTATGGACCTACATGGGAAACAAGCCTTCCGATGTATGGAGCGTCTGGCCAAACTGGGATTGGAAGACCCTTACTGTAGAAGATCTTGCCATCGGGCATATCCGCTTCGAAAACGGAGCCATCATGCAGATCGAATCATCCTTCTGCGCCCACATCCCGGAAGATGTGATGAACTTCACCGTCATGGGCACAAAGGGCGGCTACAACTGGCAGACAGGCACATTCTACACGGATCACGCAGGAGCCATGATCAACGCAACAGCAGCCTACATGCCCTCAACTGACTTCACGGCACTGTTCGTCAGCAAGCTTCAGGATTTCACAAATGCAATTCTCCAGGGAACGCCTCTCACGGCACCCGGTGAAGAAGGCCTTGCAGTACAGAAGATACTTGACGGAATTTACCGTTCCGCTGCTGAAGGCGGCAAGGAAGTTGCAATAGACTGAGATAATATCAAAAATAGCGCGATTTCGCGCTATTTTTGATATTGCATAGACTGATAAAACATGCCCACCCGAAAACGGGATGAGGCGGCCTGCACATCATGTACGACACAGGAAAAATACTTACCGGCAGCAAGGAACTGCTTCAAAAAAACATGGCCGGATATCTGGCCCAGGAAGTGGACCAGATATTTCCGGCACCGGAAGGCTGGACACCGGAACAATATGAAGCAACCATAGCAAAGCCCTTCTCAGTCACTGGTCCCGGGACCTACAGCAAAGGCGTTCCCAGGACATTGCACTTTGTTCCGGCGGACAACGGCTGGTCTTTCAACAGATGCGACCTGCCGGAACAGCTTCCTGTGCGCGTCGCTCCGGAAAATGTATGGACTGCATTGAGAAGCATAGTCCTGCGCAGCGGATGCGAGCACAACTATGTGCGCATGGTGGAGCACATAATAGCACAAAGACTCGGTCTTGGGCTTGACAATGTGTCTGTTTCACTTGAAAGCGGAGATCCCCCGCTTTTCGACATTGGAAGCATGCCGATAGTAGAAGGCATACAGCAAACCGGACTCACACGTGACACGGGAAGAAAAATAAAGTATTTCACCGTAAAGGAGCCTGTAACCATAGTCGCCCCCAATGGTTCTTTTCTAAGCATAGAACCCGGGGATGACATGAGACTTCATCTTGATGTTGCCATAGATTTCCCAAATGCAATAGGAAAGCAGCGCATACAATTTGAGCTTTGCCCTGAATCATTCGCATACGGCGCCCATGCCAGGACAAATTGTCCAAGACATGAAATGATATATGCAAAGACAATAGGCAAGCTGTTTGCAGACATCAGAAATCTTGGTTATACAAAAGACAACATTCTCGTGGCAGGCAAGACCAAATATGTTAACGAGCCGGCGCTCATACATGACGGCAAATCTCTTGAAGCCGTATGGCATCGTGCCTGCCTTGATCTTGTGGCGGCACTGTCATTATTCCCTCATGGAAGACTCTGCGGTAAAGTGCATTCGTACAAAGCAGGACACTGCCTTGACTGCAGGATGATGACTCTTCTTGAAATCGGTAAATACTGGATTCAAATAGGGTAGGCATCGCAGCATGGCCGGATTCAAGGACAAAAGCCTGCTTTATTATTCCCTGGCTGCACTTCTTGATGCCGGTCTTCCCATTGAAACTGCCCTTGCACGCTGCAGTGCAGGAAAGTTCCGCAGCACATTGAAAAAAATTATATCTGACTTGGATGCAGGAATGAAACTGCACGAGGCAATGCTGCATTCGGGAATGTTTTCTGCCATGGAATCTTCACTGATTGCCGTCGGAGAGCGGACAGGCAGTCTGCCGATACTGCTGCGCTCCCTGTCCGAATGGTTTAAGGACAGGCATGATTTCAGATCAAAGTTCATTTCGGTCTTTGCCTATCCACTGTTTTTATACCATTTCACAGGTCTTGCGATTTCAGTCGTCAAGGCATTTTCTTCCGGCGGCACAATAGAATCATCCGCTGTTTTCTTTATTTGCTGGATCATTGCTCCATGGGCAGGGCTGATTTTTATCAAACTGCTTTTACATTGCATAGTCACAACAAAGTGGCTTGCGGCAATCACTGACTGCATACCTTTTGCAGGAAGCCTGCTGTTCAACATGGAATCAGCATTTTTCTTCAAAGTACTTGGTATTGCCCTTGGCGCAGGCGGGGGGGCAAGTTCGTCAATAATATTGGCAGCTGACTGCTGCCAGACAACCTTCTATTCAGAACATTATAAGAAAACAGCCAAAGAAGTAAGTGCCACTTCCTGCAGCATAACAGATGCCATGGCAATGCACATGACATCCAGGGAATATGATTCTCCGATACCGGGCCTGATGGCTGCCGCAGAAACAAGCGGAACTCTGCCGGAATGCTGTGAAAAAATAAGCAGAATGCAGATGGAAAATGCTTCTGTCCAGCTTAAACGCACTGCTGCAGTAGTGCCCGCAGCATTCTATCTGGGGATTTGCGTATATGCCGCGTACAGGATAATCTCGTTCTACAGCGGATATCTGTCACAAATAAACTCGCTGCTTGATATTTGATCAAATTGCCGCAACCGGTCGTTCACGGGTGTCTCAAGTCAAATATTACATATCCGGGCAGTCCGGAAAGCCGTACTGCATCAATCTGGCGGTTAAGTTCAGCCTTACTGAGAT
>JAZURH010000401.1:0-2600 GCA_045606125.1 Lentisphaeria bacterium
TCGGTGAAGGGGAAGAAATGAGGACGGAAACGTATCTTGGTCTTCTCACCGAACATCTGGCGGGAAAACTCGGCCAGGGTTCCCTTGAGATCTGCAAGAGACACATTTTCATCAACATAGAGACCCTCTATCTGATGGAAACTCATGCCATGGGTGGCATCGGGAGTATCCCGGCGATAGCAGCGCCCCGGGCATACAATGCGCACAGGCGGCTTCTGAGCCATCATGGTGCGAATCTGAACATCCGAGGTCTGCGTACGGAGGATCATGGTCTCCGGATCCAGCCAGTCCCGCTTATCCAAATCAAAGTAGAAAGTATCTTCCGGAGTGCGTGAAGGATGATCCTGGGGTGCGTTCAATGCGTCAAAATTGTCCCACACATTCTCCAGGTCCGGACCGTCCGCAACAGTAAATCCCATACGGCGGAATATTGTGACCGCGCTGTCCATGACCAGACTTATGGGATGCCTGTGGCCTATATGATGCCTGCGCGCCGGCAACGATATATCCAGCGCCGCCTTCTCTTCAGCCTCGCTGTGTATGCGGGCTGCGCACTCGTCAAAGAATGCCTGTATCTGCTGCTTGACAGCATTCATAGTCTTTCCGGCAGCCGGCTTGTCCTCCTTGGGAATGGCACCCAGCTTTGACATCATAGCAGGAAGAAGTCCCTTGCGTCCCAGATACTTGGCACGGCATTCTTCAAGTCCGGCCGCATCCTTCACCTCGGCAACTGCAGCTGAAACCTCATTCTGAAGCGCCAGCAATTCATTTTCAAACTCTGTCATCACAAAATCCCCTTATTTCTGTAAAGATTCAAAGATCCAATTCAGCATTCATATATCACGAGGCGGCAGTCAATGGCACCGTTCTTGAGAGGATACTCCGCCTCCGGTTTTTTGGGAATGCCACGCACAAGACGGGGATTGCCCGTAAGCATACAGACCCGCCATCCACGCAGACGCAGCACAGCCGCCCTCAATTCCTGGTATATCTGATTATCCGCATCAAGCCTTATGCCATAAGGCGGATTGGTCACAAGAAAACGCCTTGAACCATCCGACTGCAGCTCCCGCAAAGGCATGCGGTGAAAAGCCAGGCGCAGCCCGGCGGAACGGGCATTTTCCCGTGCATGGTCAAGTGCAGTACCGTCAATGTCAAAACCGGTAATGCGGGGTAGCTGGCCACGACCTTCCCCACGCAGGCGCCCTTTGAGTTCATCAAGCTGCGCAGCTCTTTCATCATTGAAATCAGCCCACCTCTGGAAACCAAAGGAATTGCGGCGCAGTCCTGGTGCTATCCCGGCCGCCCACATTGCCGCCTCGATTACAAGAGTACCCGAACCGCACATGGGATCCACCAGTGGAGTACATCTATCCCACCCGGAAAGACGCAGAACGGATGCCGCCAGTGTCTCCTTAAGAGGTGCTTCACCGCCTGTGACACGATACCCACGCTTGAAAAGAGGAATGCCGGAAAGATCCAGGTAGAATGTGACCTTGCCGCGGGTCATATATACAAATACACGCACATCAGGGTCCTCCCGGTCCACATCAGGACGGGCTCCGTATTTATCCCTGAGGCAGTCAGCAATGGCGTCCTTTACTTTCAACGCCACCTGATCCTGACTTATTCCTGCACTCTCATGCACATAGGCGCCAACAGCAAAGGAAATGCGCGGATTCATCTGAACCGTCCAATCTATTTTCCTTGCGGCGGCATAAAGTTCTGCCAGACTTTCCGCCTTGGCCCGGCCCATTACGGCCATCACACGCTGACCAATGCGGGTCTGCATGCAGGCACGCCATCCATCCTCCCATTCCCCCATGAAAGGTATTCCGCCCTTGTTAAGGCGCACGGAACGGAAACGCAGTTCACAAAGTTCGTCCCTGAGTACTTCCTCCGTTCCAGGAGCTGCTGTTACATAAAATTCTATCATTGAAGTTCAACCTGGACTTTTTTTGCCATTCTTCCTGTACTGATCATCAGGCGGTGGACAACGCCTGGCGGCCATTTCCATCTCATTTTTGCACATGTGACCGCGCTGCCATAGATCTTTTAGTTTCTGCTCAAGCTGCGCCCAATTCTCTTCAGTAGGCGGTGTAGTGTAATCCCAATCCTCTGCACCGACGGGAAGAAACTGCCACTTTATGGTATTGCCATGGAAAGTCACACGGACCTCCCGCTTGCCGCCTTCCCATTCTTTATCTGTCCAACCTATCGGTCGCCGCATATATGCCCCCATTTACCTGAATTGTACCTGAATTGCCATAATATAATTATCGCACCGGAATTGTAAACCGCCAACATGCATATCGGAACATTTTTTGCAAGGCGTGATAGTATGCGTTCAAATGCCCTTATTACGGCATTTATCAAGGTTCAATCACAAAAAAACGCCATAAAAACAGATATTTTTCACAAAATCATAGCATGAATTAAGTGTTTTATCACAAAAAAATGCCATAAAACAATTAAATAATCACAAAATCCTGCCATGCAACAAAAAAATGATATTAAGACACGATATAAAACAGCAGCATTCCACACAAAGGACATTAGAGAAGCTTTATAACTTTATCCGGAACAGGATAGTCCCTGTA
>JAZURH010000402.1:0-11086 GCA_045606125.1 Lentisphaeria bacterium
CCATTCAAATGCATTGCGTTCCTGAATGGCCTGCCATATCCTGTCTGTCGCTTCGGCAAGCCGTGCAGCCCCCTCTGCTGTAGCCCTTACATCTGCGCATGGATTAAAGTCGCTTCTGCGCAATGGAAGAGCTACCAGAGACATGTGAGCCTCAATGAAGTCCAAGACATCAGTATCAAGCACAGACTGAATCTTAACAGGCCAGTAACCATTGTCATAATCCAGCCTGGAAAAACCGGGAAGAAGAATGCCCAAATGGTCCTGAGAACCGGAAAAGCAGGCAGTTCCAGGTGGATTGTCCACACAGAACAATATCTTTGCCAGCTCCACCCTGTCTCCCTCCGGAATGGCAGCATGCCACATTTCCATTGCCTTCAGCCTGGAAGAAGTCGCCATTCCCGAACGGTGATTGAACTCAATATCCGGTTCAATTGAAAGTACAAGCACAGCACCGGGGTGCAGGCTGTTCACCATCATCTGATCCATCCATCCCCCACCCATTTCCACTCTGTAGGGAATAGTGCACTCCTGGCGGAGCGCAGTAGTGGATCTTGGCGGCAGACTGCCATGGGGTATTCTCCGGCTCACCACAAGCCTGATTCCCAGCCTGTCGCAAAATGCCTGCTTTTCACTGGTATAGCCGTCTGTGTTGACAAAGAAGATATCCGGCTTGAGAGCAGTGACCTCCTTCTCGAAGTCCATCATCCCGGAGCCTGAGTTTATCCATGCGTCCCTGACACAGCGCAACGCCTTCACCATGTAAAGGCGCTCATTTTCCGGATTTACTGTCCTGCGATTCTTCAATTCCATGACAGTCCTGTCCGAACCAATTCCTACATACAGATCACCGTATGTAGCGGCTTCTTCGAAGAACGCCACATGCCCGGAGTGCAGCATGTCATAGCAGCCGGATACGAAAACTTTTGTCATGTTATGGCAAGCATTGATGATTTCCTGATTTTTTGGCGTAATTTAAGTCATAACAAGCATATTTCAATGCGTACTAACGCATAATTCAGAACAGAAAAAAAAACAAAAGCCTTATCTACAATGAAGTACACCCCAAAGGTTATGTTCAACTTTTGGGGTGCACTTCACAATCAAGACGGGACTTGAAAAAACTTGCTGTTCGCGAAGCTTTTATTTGGGGTTCTTGTATATGTCCTGCAAGCCGACCTTCCAGTCGGTTTGAAATCTGAAGACAAGATCAGGATTCTTAATGTTAGCCACATGCCCGTCAATATAAAGAATATTCATAGAGCCGCCGATGTAACTTGGCGTAGCGGGAAAAACTGCGTTGTCAACTGAACCATGCCTGCCGGCATACTTCACATGCCCCACGTCAGAGAACATGTACGTATTAAGCAGGCGCCCCTCGGCAATAGACAATGCGGAGGACGGCTCGGTCACATTGGTCTCCTTCAGCAGTCTATTAGCGCCGCCCACAGTATGGCTATAGCCGATTGCGCTGTTGCGGGAATAATGTGAATAGTTGAAATACCCGTTTTTATAGCTTCCCCATTCCCTGCTTTCCGTAGGACATACAAAAAGCTGAAAAGTTTTCATACCTTCAGCATATCCATTGAAGTTGGCATTAATTCCCATATAGAACCTTGCCATACAGGTAAGCCAGTTGTAACTTGATGTGCCCGGCCCGTAGTTTGTAGGAAGCAGCCATCCTTCATAATCGTCCTGGTACATAATACAGTAGGTTCCCATGGTCTTCAGATTGTTTGCGCAGGAAACAGCTCTTGCCTTCTCCCTTGATTTGGACAAAGCCGGCAGAAGCATTGCTGCCAATATGGCAATAATGGCAATGACGACCAAAAGCTCTATAAGTGTAAACAAATGCTTTTTCATAATATGCTCTCCTGGGATTTATAATGTAAAATCATCGAAAGACAGAAACTCCCGACATTACATTTTTCATTTAACTACCGGCAAACCGGTTTTACAAGCGGCCTCCCCCATGCCACCGAGATTTATAACCTTGCTGTAGCCCATATCTTCCAAAGTCTCTCGAGGCTTGCCGGTGCTGTTCCCGCAGGTTCTTGCACAGGAAGAACACAAAAGTACCAGTACTGCAATAAAAAAACATTTCAGTTCTGCTTTCATTGTTCACATCCTATACGGCCTCTTTACATCCCGGAATTCCAACACAAAAAAATACCCTATTAATTTAAATCTTTTTTTCAATCGTCAAGGCATAAAAAAAACGGTCGGACAAGCGACTTTTGCAGTCACCTGTCCGACCATATTCCAATCCGACTTTATTCAGTCGCAACAGACATCATTTTCTGATGTAAATAAGCCTTACATTACTCTTAGGTACATTCAACTCAAGTTTTTGTGCCGGTTTAACATTCTCTCCGCTGCGCAGATCTTTGGCAACGGACGGCTTGAACGGCAGTTCTACGACTGTATCAGGATCCGCACGGTCATAATTTCCCACAAGCAGAATGGCCTCATCTCCCTTGACTGTTATGGAATACACAAGCTTTTTGTTGCTTCCGGAAATATCCCTGGGTATACCATCCACTATCAGATCCTCATAGTCCTGCAATGCCGCCATCGCCTTTGCATGATAATAGAAGTCCAATGGAGTATCAAAGTAGTTGAAAGAAAAATATGTTACACCACCTGCACCGTTCACCAGGGCTTCCAGTACCATGAACTCGACTTTATACGGCTCAAACTCACCGTATGTACCTGTAGTCAGGAAAGGAATGATTTTCTTGTTGCCCATGAGCTTGTAGTTTTCCAGCACCCGATCATGAATATCCCTTGCTCTTCCGTTCACATAAAGACTGGGCTGTGCCATGTCAATATACGCCGGATATGTGCGGTTCCACTCTTCTATGGCATAGTTTTTCTTAAGAGCCTCACGGGCATAGGAACCGATCAGCGGAGGCTTTATTCCCGCTTCTGCTGCACCTTCATTAACGGCTTTTCTCAGAGCAGCGCAAGTTTCATCACCCATCTGAAGCAGATACTCATTCAGGTTCTTTCCGGATTTCCTCATACCCTCCTGACAGCGTGTGCAGTGGGGCGATGTTCCGTGGGCGCTTGTCCAGGCCTCAACATCATTGTATATGAAATCCGGCCTTGAATCAATGACATGCTTCTTGACCCTTTCCATCTCCTTCTCAAAGAGAGGACCACGATACGAGGGGCAAAGCACCTGACTGTTCTGCCCGGGAACCTGGCAGCAGATTTCAGGGAACTTTTTCATGTTCCTGTGCATTTCATGGTAAGGCGAGTCATTCATGATGATGGGATAACCGGCCTTTTTGATCTCTTCAGCCTTCTTTCTGCCTTTTTCAACCATTGAGCTGTTTGTCCAGTATCTGGGGAACAAAGTAACAATATTGAATCCGAACTTGCGCCATACATTAAGATAGTCCGGCCACATTTCCATGACTCCCTCGGACATCCAGGAAAGACTGAGCTCCAGACGCTTGAAAGGCTTGATCTCCGGCATTTCAATTGTCCGCAGAGGCACCATTGTCCTGAACTGTTCCACGCCGCCGCATCTTGCATAGATGGTGGCATTGCCGGAAACCTCGCCCTTGGCTGACATGAAGAAGAATGGATCATAAAGCCTGTTGCCGGCAATCTTGGCAATTGGGAAAATGTATTTTTCGCTTTCCGGCAACGCCTTGCCCTTGTTGTCATACACTGTTATGCCCTTCGGCAGCTCAATGACAAAATCCACATCCTTGCTGTAGTCCTCAGGAACGCGCATATCTGTGATATTCAGCCACTGGGCAGCTGCCAGATCCTTCAAAACAACTATTTCAGGCAGACGGGGACGCAGAATGACTCCCTCCATGGGAATCACAGTGCCAATATTTTCATAGGCGGAGTTGAATCCCTCGCCTTTCTGCTCAGCCTTAAGGCACACGATTTCATCGGAGAAAATGCTTCCGGTGACTCCGACTATGTTCAGAATGACATAGCGGGCATCCGCATTTACACCGATCTCAAAGGGATACATCCTTGTATTGGGATGCCTTGCCTCCTCAGGAATATAGTAATAGTTTTTCCAGTCACACTGATCGCCTTCGCTGGGTGCCAGCTTTTCCATGGAGAAAGTCTGATGATAGGTATTTCCGTCCTTCGAGACAAAAGCTCTGAATATTCTTGGGAAAGTAAAGTTATCCCTGGTTCCGCCGATAAACCTTGCCACCAGCTTATCCACAGGCTGAACTGAACCCAAATCCATTTTGATATAGACATCGTTTCCGCCGTTGTACCAACCGACCGCGCTCTTTTCGAACCAGATCTTGTCATCCGTGCGCGGAGAAAGCTTGCCGTCAGTCAAATCCATTTCATCCGTGTCTCCCATTCTGGTATGCACATAGTGGGGTTTTGGCGCATATACCAGTTTCTTACCGCGGATAAGATTCACGCCTTTTGAGCGCTTCAACCACAGCATACGGTCATCCCTGACCTGATTGCTTGCTGCGTCAATCACTGATTCATCAAGGATATTATCGGTTTTGATTTCCACTGCGTATGGAATCTTGAAGTGGCAATTCATGTGATTGATCTCTGTCACAGCGTATATTTCATATTTTTTTATAGAAGCTGAACTGTATGAAATCGCCTTTTCATTCACAGTAATTTCAGCCTCGTACAAAGCAGGAGCAGTCTTTTTCAGGCTGACCTGGTTCTGCCCGTCAAAAGTATATGGCAGGAACTTTGGATTCAATGAAAACCTGACCACAGGCTCGATTGCCAGGTCCTTGTCCAGTTTCAAAGCGATTTTCAACCTGCTTCCCACTTTTATAGTATCACCCTCAAGCAAAGTCACCACCGGTGCAAAAAGGGGAGCTTCGGTTACACGCACTTCCTTGAAGTCACACCATGGCCCCACATCCTCGGTGCGTACACCCATAAGAGAAAGCGTAAGGGCAAAGTTGCCCTTCTTTGCATGAGCCGGCATGGCAAATGTATTGTAGCCGGAATAAAGCCTTCCAAAGGCGCCGCCGTTCCTGCTGGCATTGCCGCACTGGGGAGCAGCTGCCGAAGACTCCATGTTGCCAAGCACTACCTGGAGATACTGACCATCCTCTCCTTTGGGAAAACTTTTGAGAATGTGCCCCCAGAATTTTCCACCATTCCTGCGCACCCTGAGACGCAGATTGCTGGCTGCGTTCTCTGTAACTACATCATAGGTTTTCCATTCATGATTTACAGGCACAACATAGTCCGCGGCAAACAGAGTCAATGCCAGGACAACTGCAGCCATGACAATCTTCTTACTCATTTCAAACTCCTCTCTTGAACTGTATGAAAAAATATAAAAAAATGAGACCAATTATGTAATTTCAAAACTATCATCGAAATGCGCCTTGACATGGAACACTTTGGCGTCGACAGATAACACCTCTCGCCGCACAAAAATGAAACTTTGAGCCGTTATATTAACCACCGCGCCCATATCTTTGTGTATTTCACGCTATTTTTAAAATTACCTCCGACAAAAAATCAAATTATATCAGGAACCGGAACAACCCGGCAGCCGGATGCAGCCGGATAATATTCAGGTTCCAGCATTCTGTATCCCGGACGCTTGGGATCAAGCAGCATGTTCACCGCCTCTTCTCCAAGGCGTCTTCCGTCTATTGATTCCGATGAAGGATTCACATCAAGAAAACTGTATAACGGATTAAAGCGTATGACTTCGCATTTCACTCCGGACGGAATATTGGCAACTGCATTGAAATCATGACCAATAAGAGATGTCGCACAACTGGCGTCAAACAATATTCCATCCCCTTTAAAATCATCAAGTTCCTTCCGTTCGCTTTCAGAAAGACGCAGATCCATGCCGTCCCTGCCGAGAAGAAGCCCTTTGAGCCGCTGCTTCTCCAACTCCTTTCCATAATAGTGGCAGGTTATAGAATGAAGAATTGGACGGCAACCGCGAAAAGCTATTCTTCTGCATCCGGCATCATAGAGACGCTGGAAAGCATTATGCACCATAGCCCCCATATCACTGTCCAGCACCTGGAAATCATGCACACTCCCATTGCCCGAGGCAAACTGCAGCAGCTGCCTGTCCATGAGAAGCGTCCTGCATCCGCGTTCCCTGAGAAAAGGAAATATCCTGTGGAACCAGTTGCTGACAACTATGACATGGCTGTGCTCTGTCAGATGCTCAACCGCTGAAAAATCAATATGATCCTGGTTGTTATCAGGGGCAACAGGCACAAGTTCGACTCCGATCCCTGCCTTCCCCGCACTACTTGTAACGCCGGCGATTATGTGCTGCATGAATGGCGGTGTCATATCGCCGCTTGAAAGCAGTATAGTCACTACCATGCGGCCTGACCGCTTCTTCGCCACAAATGACCCTTTTCCACGCACGCGCAGCAGGCGGCCTTCCACAGCAAGCTGTGTAACCACTCTGTTGACGGTCATTCTTGACACCCCGAAAAACTCCGCAAGATGCAGTTCATTCGGTATGCGCTCTCCAGCCCGCATGCCGCCAATAAGCTCCAGCAGTTCCCGCCTTATCTTTTCGCTGTGATTCTCCATATTCAATTCGCTTAAAGAAATCAATTTTCAACGGGCTCTTCAGGAAGCATAATTCTGACGAAAGCCCATCCTCCGGGGAGCAGTCCGCTTATATTCAAGTCGGCCATTTTTTCACAGGTGCCGCTATTTTCACAATTTATTCTCAATGAAGGCGGTCCGTACAGCAATTCAGGCTCCGCACCTTTCTCAATTTCAAGGTTACAACTGTCTTCAACGGATCCAAGTTCTCTGAAAACAGTCATATATATGGTATTTTTCCGGGTAATGCACTTGAAACCGGTCCAGCTATTCCCATCCGGCTCATTCAGAACCGGATAAACCATACCATTGAGAATATCCCGCCTGTGCTCCCTGTATACTTTAAGCACGGAATGCACCTGCTTCCTCTCCTCAGGTGAAAACCTGCATGTCTCCATAAAGAACAAAGGATTTCCCATCAATGCTATTCCGCAGGCATAATCCTGGCCATAGCCCTTTGCTCTGGCTGATTCCGCCACACGCTGTATCGTTATCTGGACTTGATTCAAATTAAAGAATCTGCTCAGGCGCCATGCCTGATTCAAAGTAACAGCCGGATCATAGGATATAAAACTCTTGTCGGATTTACCGGGATGGGAGTTTTCGCAGTTCTGCAGGAATATATTGCCGAATTCCCGTCCATAATAAAAACCGAGTCTTGGACTTGCCTCCGTAATGTCCCAGTTTATGCCCACCGGCTCATCGGAGCCATTTACAATCTGCTCCGCCATCTTCATAATGTCATCCAGCTTATCCCGTCTGGTCAAATGCAGGAAATCCAGTTTGATTCGTCTGAAGCCACCTTCCTTTATATTGGCAATGATCTGCTCTGCAGTCACAAAGTCAGGCGGTGCCCAGAGTCCCAGTTTTACGCCAAGCTCATCGGCTCTGGCCTTAACCTTGCTCCATCCGTGTGGGAAACGTTCCGGAGACGGGGTCCATTTGCAGTTCTGAAAATCCGCAGTTCCCGGGGCAAATTGCCATCCGTCATCTATCTGGAGCAAATCTATTCCCAGCCGGGCACAACTCTCCAGTTCACGCAGGACATTCTCCTCATCAGCTGCTGAACGGGAATATTCCCCACTTCCACGGGAGCCCCAGGTATTCATGGCAATGAACATGTCCCGTTCCTCCCAGAATGGATAGCGCGCCCGATCGAAGCGCTTTACATACAGTCCGCAATCCCTGTAATCCGTGAATGGTATGCACCAGTGAGCCCATGCATAATGATATTCATCACCTGAAAGCCAATGGGGCGCCCCGCCGGAAAATCCCAGGCCAGTTGACATCAGGCGGCCGTCCTTTACAACATATTCCCCAGTGTAAATACCGGGGCTGTTGACGCACTTATGGGATTCCTTCACAAGAATAAATCCGCTTCCGCCGCTGCTGTACTCCACAAGAATGCTGCATCCGGCAAACGACTGACTGCCTGATACCATGCGGTATCCGGAATGCAATTCTGCAGTAATCGGCGCATCCAGGGTATATCTGTGCTGTGAATCACAGAAAAAACCGCATGTTTCCGTATTGAAATTCCTGCCATTCACAGGCAATGATTCAGCGTAACCAGAAACAAAGCTGGGAATGTCCGCCATCTCCGGGATATTTCCATCCGCGGGAACTTCATAATCGGACTTGAAACCAAGACAGGTCCTTACACCGGCAACATCGGGATGGCAATCCACCAAATGCTTGACTTTTATACCGGATTCGGGATAATGAAAAACAGATGATACACGGACAAAAGAAGTTTCAGGTAGCTGCTCTATTCGCCTCAGTACATTGCATTCAACCGAAACAAGTTCAGCTGCGCCGCGGCATGCAGTCACATTCCAGTCTTCATGGAAAACTGTATCTTCTACGCTGCCTCCGGTTATTTCATCAGGCCTCATTGCTGATGTAACAATCTCATTCCCGGCGGCGAGATATTCTGTACACCATCCGTTGAGCAGCTTCCACTCCCTTGAGGATTTACTGTTGGAAACTTTCAGACGGCTTCCATCGAAGACGACATTCACATCCCTGAAAGAAAAATCCAATGTCTGCGGCATCCTGCACCCCATTTCCAAAACCAAACCTCTTTAAGAAGCCATTTGCATACATGGCGTTCTGCATTTGTATATACAAATACACATTTTTTCCCTTTTTACAAATGAAATACAGGATTTTTTTACATTCCAATGCGAATAAAACTTCCCCGGTCAGAACAGTCAGAAATAATCGGAAGCTTCTGAGATAATTTCAAAAAAAGTTCATGATTTTTTGTAAAAAAGAGACTTATTCCTTTGCTATTTTGCGATTCATGGCTATATTACAGCCCATTATGACACGCCTTATACTGCGCACAGTTGCTGCAGGCGCAAATCTCCCATGCTGCAGGCGTGACACAAAAACAACATCACCATCATTTCGAACCCGACCGGGAGAACTTTCAGGAAGGGCGGCAAAATGAAGGAACATTCCAAAAAAGGAAGGGAAAAAGTGGCTACCACTACAATTATCGACCTCATGAACGCCGGCGTGCATTTCGGTCACAAGACAAGGCGTTGGAACCCCAAGATGAAGCCCTACATCTACGGTGTAAGGAACGGCATCACCATCTTCAACCTGGCAGTCACAATGCAGCAGCTGGGCTCAGCCTGCGACTTCCTCAACAAGCTGGCAGCAGATGGCAAGCAGATCCTCTTCGTCGGTGCAAAGCGTCAGGCTCAGGAATGTGTCCGCGAAATCACTGAAAAGCTGGATATGCCTTACATGTGCGACCGCTGGCTGGGCGGCACTCTGACCAACAACAAGGTGGTCATGTCCCGCGTAAACTATATGAAGAAACTTCAGGCTCAGGAAGCTGACGGCTCCCTGGACAGCCTCACCAAGAAGGAAGTTGCCAAGCTGAAGAAGGATATGGACAAGCTCCAGACAACTCTGGGCGGAATTGCCAACCTCAAGGGTCAGCCCGCAGCACTGGTGGTAGTTGATGTCATGCACGAGCACATCGCAGTCCGCGAAGCCGCAAAGCTGGGTATTCCCGTGGTTGCCATCGTTGACTCAAACTGCAACCCCGATGACATCGAATACGTCATCGCCGGAAACGACGACTCACTCCGCTCCATCAAGGTCATCATGGACACACTGGCAGCAGCAGTCGAAGACGGCAACGCACAGGCAGGCCGCAAGCATGAAAATGCAGCAGCTCAGGAAGACATCGCCGTCGCCGAGAAGGAAGACGACAAGGAAGACTAATCACACCAGCACAGGAATACTATAATGGCAATTACAGCTACACAGGTTAACGAACTTCGCAAGAAGACAAATATCGGTATGATGGAATGCAAGAAGGCTCTTGTCGCCTGTGACGGTGACATGGAAGCCGCCATCGAATACCTCCGCAAGGCCGGTATCATCAAGGCCGAGGAAAAGGCAGGACGCTCTGCAAACGCAGGTATCGTCGTTGCTAAGAGCAACGGCCAGTGCGGCGTCATGATCGAGTTCCTCTGCGAAACTGACTTCGTTGCAAAGACTGATGACTTCAAGGCATTCGGCGCACACCTGGCAGACATCGCCATGGGCTATGATGTGGACGGCGACGTCTGCGAAAAGCTGGCTGCTGAGACCGAAACCGAACTCAAAGAGTTCATCGGCCGCATCAAGGAAAACATGCGCGTCCGCCGTGCAGTCCGCTGGTCAGCCGCAAACGGCACCATCGCATACTATCTCCACGCAGCAACACCCTACGGTGTTCTTGCTGAGATCAACGGTGAATTCGCTGAAGATCTGCCTGCTCAGATCTGCATGCACATCTGCGCCATCAACCCCGACTACATCTCCCGTGACGATGTTCCCGCAGATCGCCTGAACAAGGAACGCGAGATCGCTCTGGCACAGGTTCCCGCAGACAAGCCCGAAAAGATGAAAGAAGGCATTGTCAATGGAAAGATCAACAAGTGGTTTGCCACTGCCTGCCTTATGGAGCAGCCCTGGGTTATGGATGACAAGACCACACTGGCAAAGGTCGCTCCCGGCGTCAAGGTTGCCCGCTTCCTCCGCTGGCTGGCTGGCGAAGAAGTAGCCGGAGACAACGCATAATCAAAATTATGCAACCAGCTGAATAACTGAGTAACAGCCTCTGGAAAACATTGTTTTCCGGCAGGCTGTTTTTTTATGCCCGGCGGAAACGGGCATCACGCAATAATAGCAGAATATAAAATAACAGGAGAAGCGGCAAAATGGCAGATGAACCCAGATTCAAGCGCATACTTTTCAAGTTAAGCGGAGAAATGCTTAAGGCACCGGGCGGTTACGGCATAGATCCGGACGCTACTCTGGCCGCAGCTCAGCGTATAGCGGAAGCAGTGCAGTGCGGCTGCCAGGTCGCCATCATAATCGGAGCCGGAAACATATTCCGCGGTCTGGCAGGAAGCCGTTCAGGCATGGACAGGACCTGCGCAGACAACATGGGAATGCTTGCCACTATGATGAATGCCCTTGCCATGCGTGACGCCCTGGAATCCATAGGAGTCGC
>JAZURH010000403.1:0-7248 GCA_045606125.1 Lentisphaeria bacterium
CGCTTGGCCTCCGACTTAGGACAGCAGCAGCAATGGCGCCTATTTCCTCTGCTGTTTCCCTGATGATCTTTTCTGCCGTGGTATCGCCTTCCAGAGCAAGCCGCATGACATGGGGCGCCAGGGCTCCAAGGTCCCGCCGTGATATTGCATTTATGCGGGATTTAAAAGTCATCCTGTCTGAAAAACTTGACAGGTCAAGTCCCTGAAGCTGGTCCATGAGTAGTTCTTTCAGCCGGCTTTCCGGTTCCAATCCGTCAATTTCCCTTAAATATTTTTTTACTGCGGCCATGCCGGTACCGGCCCCGGAGCCCCGATCGCCAAACACCGGTCCCCACCCTTCAGCATAATGGCGCGATCCGTTGTGAAAACCGACAGCCGTAACGCCTGTTCCTGCCAGGACTGCGCCCTGTATGTCAAGAATATGGGCAATTTCTGACAGCAGAGTGCCGTTTGCCTCTCTTTCAATGTGTACATGCGCATTGGGAAAGGCATGCTGAAGTGCCTTACGGACTTCTTCCGTGTTTGGTCCGCCAAGTGAAAAATACACAAGTTCGGGATTTAGTTTGCCCGGAATCCCGGAGGCTGCCTCTGCAGCAATATCCATGCAGGGAAGCGTTCCCTCATGAAGGGAGGCCATGCCTGGAATAACAAAAGATGTCAGGATTTCCTGAGTGTCGGAAACCAGTATGCAATTTGTTTTAGTTCCACCGGAATCTCCCGCCAGAAAATATCTTTCTTGACTCATTTTATTCTTCCCTATGGTATCCCTGTGAAATAAAATGCCAGCTTCTGTCCTGATTGCTCATACTGTAAAGCAGCGTAATCGCATCAACTACGGCGAATTGTGCAAGACGGCTTGTCATGGCACCGAAACGCACTGGTTTTTCATGATGGGAATTTGTTATCAAAAGAAAATCTGCAAGTTTTCCGAGGTGGCTTTGCGGGTAGGAAGTTATAGCGGCGATCTTGATATTTTCCTGTTTGGCAAGGGCGGCAAGTGTCAGAACAGTATCTGTTTCGCCCGAATTTGATATCAGGAAGATAAGACCGTGTTTTCCAAGATAGCCTGAAAATGTTTTTGACAGCTCGGCATCCTCGTAATTATAGCAGTGTATTCCAAGACGGGAAAACTTAGTTGCCAAGTCGGCAGCTGCAAGTTTGGATGTTCCGGAGCCGAATGTCATTATGCCGGTGTTTTCTTCAAGGGCATGCATAAGTTTTTCAATCGTGTCAGGGGAAAGACCATTGAGTGTCTGTGTTATGGAGTCGCAATGCAGATTGGACAGCTGTGTCAGGACAGGGTGCACATTGACCTGCTCGGAAGATGCTTTTTCAACGGAAAAATCATTCCATATCATATTGGATTGGCGGGCAATGGCTATTTTTAATTCTGAAATGCCGGAAAAACCCAGCTGTTTTGCAAAGCGCACTATGGTTGTCTGTTCGCAATCACATGCTGATGCCAGCGTTTGAACAGAACTACCAACTGTCTTCAATGGATTTTGCAATATATATCTGGCTATCTTTTGTTTTTTGCGGCCAAGAGAGTCAAAGCTTTTCTGAATAGCTTCCCTGTAATCTATTTCCAGATTTTCCATTGTTGTTTTCTTTCCTTTTTTGATTTAATTTCCCTTAGAATAAACTATAAAAATGCTTTTGTCAAATAAAAAAGCATAAAAAATGCTTTTGAGTCTGGTGTAGACTGGTGCAGATCATTAATAATGAAACAGATGAAAATATCAATATGCCGTATTGATTGTGAGAAAAACTATTATTTTTTCTTTTGTTTGACAGAAATTGATATATAATATACTAATATCAAATGATAAAATGTACGGTTTTAATATAAAGAAGATTGCTTCGTCAGACATCAAGACTGCTGCAAGGCTGCAAAAGATAAGCGATGAGGCTGTTGAGCGAGTGATATCCATGATTTCAAAAGATGCTTTCACATGGGCTAATGACAAAGACCGCAGAGTCGTGGACGATTCCGCCGTTAAAATACTCAGGGCGCTTAAATAGAAACTGTCGATTGAAATTTGCCGATAATAACAAGAATTAAAAAGCGGGAGACATCTTCATGAAATATTGTGATTGCCTGGATAAGAGAGATTCGTATTTGGGCCGTCTTCTAAGCAACCCTGTGCCGAAAAAGAAAAAGGTCTTTATCACCACAATAAAACAGGGATGGGGCAAGGTCAGTTTGAACCGTTCCATTCTTGGAACCGATCTTTGCCTTAAGGGAAAAAAATATGATTCCGGCTTCGGCGTCCACTGCGAAAGTGAACTGCTTCTTAGCAGTGAACATGAAATATCCCGTTTTCAGGCATTTGCGGGCATAAATGATTCCAATTATACAAGAGAGCATAAAGTAGATGATGTGGTCTTTGAACTGGTGACCGGTGGAAAATGTATATTGAGATCTTCTCCCGTTTGCGTTGCCGATGAACCTTTTGCCGCGGATATTGAATTACCTGCCGGTACCCGGGAACTTCTTCTGAAGGCGGAAACAGTTTCCGGAAATACAGGATTCAGCCATGTCTCCTGGTGTGATGTTGTTCTTATCGGCAAAGACGGTCAGCCATTTGAGGTGGCTGGCGGCGATGCCATGGACTTCGTCCCATTTACTTTCTTCTATGGAGAACTTTCGTCTGAAGCACTTCTTCCTATATGGGATAGAAGGGAATCCGAGGAGGACCATGGTTCTTTCATTCGCAGAACATTCCATTTTACCAATCCTGAAGACGGATTCGGCTGCGATTTTATTCTTGACCGCTGGAAGGAACATCCTGTAAGTTATTGGAAAGTTGAATTCTTCAACAATGGAAACAATGATTCCGGGCGGCTGCATAAGGTCAGAATACTGTCGGACAATATTCCGGCTGACCATTTCACATGCGCCAGGGGAGCATTTGATATAAGAGATAAAGTGAAAAAGCCCTCTTTGGGATTTGATGATAATTTCCATCGCAGGATTTTTACCGGAGAAGATGAATTCATTCACATTGACGGCGGCTGCGGTAAATCCAGCAAAGAATGGATGCCGTTCGTTGAGATTGGCGAAAAAACAGGAGGCTGCATATTTGCTGTAGGCTGGACAGGACAGTGGAACATTGATTTACTGAGAAAGGACAATTATGTCCATGTCGAGGCGGGAATGGAAGACATAGACACTTTTCTTATGCCAGGCGAAAGAATTACCCAGCCAAGCATCATGCGCATTGACTACACTGGAACTGATCCGATAAAAGGGCATAATATCCTGCGGCGTTTTCTGCGGGAGGAATGGTATCCGAAACAGCCGGAGCATCTTCCCGTGTGTGTCAATACCTGGGGGGGAATGCCGGCAGAAAAGCATCTGGAGCATATCGATATTTTCACCCGGAACGGACTTCGTCCTGACTGCTATTGGATTGATGCCGGATGGTTCGGCCACGGCAAAGAAAGCAATAAGGACGAGTTTGCCCCTTACTGGTCTAAAAATGTAGGATGCTGGGAGATAAATGAGAATGTCTATCCCAATGGAATACGGGAGATTTCCGATGCTGTACATGCCTATGGTGGTAAACTCATGCTGTGGTTTGAACTGGAGAGGGCCGCAGAACATTCTGATATAGTAAATGAGCATCCTGAATATTTTTTCAAGGGAACTGCAAACAGGTGGCTTGACCTGGGCAACAGGCAGGCAGCGGATTGGATGCTGAACACTCTGACAAAGGTCATGAAAGAGGAAAGAGTGGACTATTATCGACAGGACTCAAATGCTGATGCACTGCCTTTTTGGAGGGAAAATGACAAGCCAGGACGGAAGGGAATCAGTGAAATACGGGCGGTGGAAGGCCTGTACTATGTGCTGGAGGAGCTTAAAAAGCGATTCCCTGATATTCTGATAGATAATTGCGCATCTGGTGGTCGCAGGATCGACATTGAAATGCTTCGCCGTTCAGTTGTGCTTTGGCCTACAGACCTGTTGTGCTATCCGGATTTCGATTGCGAGACCATGCAGGAAATATCCGCCGGATTGAACTACTGGATACCAGCTTTCAGCCTGGCAACACAGTACAGGCCTGAGGATACATACAATTTCCGCAGTAATCTTGCCAATGGAATGAATCTCATGTTCTTCATGTACGAGTATACTGAGGTAAGTGATAAGCTGCCCTGGAAATGGCTGAAGAAAATGACGGCTGAACATCGCAGGGCGCAGCCTTATCTTTCAGGAGACTACTATCCAATTGTCGGGCAAAGCTATGATTCTGAAAAATGGATGATACTTCAGTTTGACCGTCCGGACATGAAAGGCGGACTTGTCAATGCAATGCGCCGCAGAGACAGTTGTTTTAAAACTGCTGAAATATGTCTGAAAGGACTTGAGCCCGACACGGTCTATATTCTGGAGGATGCAGACTGCGGCGTCCTGTGCGAATTGACAGGTTCTGAACTTATGGAAAAGGGGCTGTCAATTTCAATTACCGAAAGAGGCAGTGCAAAATTGATCTTCTACACTGCGAAATCTGCTGAAAAAGTGTGATTCAGATTATTTTTCCGGTAATACGGCGTATGATTGCAAAAGAGTCGTCACCGCCACGGCGAATTTTGATAATCTCCATTGCATTTATTCCCATCTGAGGTGAAGAAAGCATAATACCGTGGCAGAAAGGCTGCACAGAAGTGAAAAACATGAACAGTTCTATGTTGTCGCCAAAGGAGTTTTTTTCATAGGAATAGTCAGCATCGCTGATGAATACGACTGCTGTTCTGCCGTTGTAGTCATGTTCTTTGAAATATTCTTCAATATCTGCATTGGTGATGCGTTCATTTGTGTTTATGACTTGCACGGGAAACTTCAGGGCTTGTTTCAGTCCGGCTATGCGGTAGGCGCTGGTTGCGGTGTTCCTGGATGACTTAGTCTGAAAAACCACGCAGTTTTCAAATCCAAGACTTGTGATGTATTCTCCAAGAATCTGCCCGGAGCCAAAATCGTCATAACCGGAAAAATCTATTCCGCGCACATCTATTTCCGGTTTATGGTTTATGAATACCAGGGGATAGTTTTCCGGCTTTGCTGCAGCCAGGCTTTCAAGCTGACGTACAGAAAGAAGTGGCCATACAATGCATCCGGCAGAGTCCGGGTCGGAAAATAATTCCATGATCTGTTTGAATTGAGTAGTGCGGTTTCTGTTGGCGGAAATCAGCTCCAGAGTCAAACCCATGTCTATGACTTCTTTGTAGAGTTTCAGGAAAAAATCGCTGTGGAATGAACTCTCGGATACAATGTCAAAGATCAGTGTAATACGCTTGCCGGTGATCTGTGTTTTCTTTTTGGGCAGCACTGGAGATACAAAAGTTCCTCTGCCCCGGGTTCTGGTGAGATACCCCTCCGCAGCAAGCCGGTTCATGGCTTTCTTTAATGTCAGATGATTTACACCAAGTTCCTTGGCAAAGGCCATGTCGGCAGGCAGGCGTTCACCAGTTTTCCATTTACCTGCATGGATATCGTTCAGTACCTGCCTGTATACCTGCATGTATATTGGGAGCTTGCTGTCTGAAAGCTGATTTTTGGTCATGTCAATGTTTTTCCTGTTATCGTTTTAGTATATCAATAATATATATCAATCATTTTACAAAACAATGATTTTTTCAAAAAAAATATATATCAGCCACTTGCAATATCATTTTTTTTTGATAGAATTCACTTTAGATATATCAAGCATATCAATTCTTTTTTCGGCGGGCAGAAGTGTATGGTACTGAAACACGCCGGGGTTTGTTGAAAAATTCGGTATATCTGCTGGAAATACACTTTCATACGGAGAGTGGAAAATGGCTTGCGTGCAGTCGAAGGCGGATGTATTGAAAAAACGGAGGTTTTTATGAATTGCAAAAAAAACATGTTTTCCTCAAATGTCCCTAAAACATTTACTCTTATTGAACTGCTTGTGGTGATCGCCATCATCGCCGTTTTGGCCGCCATGCTATTGCCTGCACTGGCGAAAGCCCGTGAAAAAGCCCGCGGCATCAGCTGCACAAACAACATGAAACAGCTCGCCTTGTATGCAATGCTCTACACTCAGGATAATGATGGCTGCTATCTTTACGGCAATCCAGGAAACCAGACAGGGCCATTCTGGTATGAGAATCTTGTGGCCTATAATAAAGTCCCCGGGTTCCCAGTAAGAAAAGGCAAAGGGCTTATTTCAAGATGGCCCGAAACTGATGCTTACATCAGTGATATACTTTTGTGCCCTTCCAATCCGAAGCACATGACATCATATTTCAAATTACCAACTTATTGCGACTATGCAATGAACGCATATTTGGGACACCAGGCAGTTAAAGAAGTCAAAACTGTTCTTCTCAAGGACAGTCAGGCGACTCATACATCTGCAGCTATGATGTTCACTGAAGACTGGAAGCAGTATGCCCTTCAGGATAAAGACGAAAGAAGCAACTATGGGCTCAGAGGCCTGGTGGCAGGATTCCACGGTTATGTCAATGGCGCATTTGGTTCTCAGTATGGTCATTATCCCAATATAGGAAGCGTATATGGCGCCCACGGTCAGAACTGCAATACTGCATTCCTTGACGGGCATGTGGAAATGTGTGACTATCTGCCGGTTTTGAATGAAAAATGGCGCTATACTGTCGATGTATGGGACATAGATCATTATGATCCATCCCTGGGTTACAAGATTGACATGAAGAGATACTGAACCAGTGGTTCTACTGTTTTTTACAAAGTGTAAGGAATATCAATGCACGATAAAATCTTTGAAATGTACCGGCAGAGGGTGAAGATTCTGCTGGATAATGAAATCGAGAAGATTTATGCGGAATACATTCCTCTCTGCGCTGAGTACGCTCTTGCAGATAAGCCTGTGCCATTTGCAAGTCGTCTGGAGCTGGAATATACTCCCTGTCGTGAGGGAATGACATGGGGACATGAGTGGCAGAACGCATGGCTTCATATTTCTGCAGAAGTGCCGGAATCCTTTGCGGGCAGGGAACTGTGCCTGCGAATAAACACAGAAAGTGAATCATTGATTTTTGAAGATGGAATTCCCCGTTACAGTTTCACAAACCGTTCTGCTTTCAGTGAGACATACTACAAGGACCGCTATATTCTCGACAGGACTTATTCTGCCGGCGAAAAGGTGGAATACTGGATCGAAGCAGCGGCTGCTGGTATGTTCGGTGTGAATCTGCCAGGGGCGCTGGCTGTGAATCCTCCCGCCCCTCTGGGGACAT
>JAZURH010000404.1:0-2325 GCA_045606125.1 Lentisphaeria bacterium
GGTGCCGCGCAGCGGCATTTCAAGGCATCAGTTTCTGCAACGGGACCGGCTTCCCGCAAATCTGAAATAAAACTTCTGAACTCCTCTATGCCGGCCACAAAAGTCGAACGTATACGAAAATCCTTGCTGTATCCCCTGCCCCGCACATAAGCAACAAGTATCTTTCTCGCAAGAACAAAAGCCATCTTTTCTCCATATATAGGGACCATTCCCATAATATGTTCCTCAACCGTATCACACAATTCCTCATGGGTCGGAGGACATTTTGAGCAATTTTCCAGTTCCCTGAAAATCCACGGATTACCCAGGCTTCCCCGGGCCACCATCATCCTGCTGCAACCTGTCCCCTCCGACAAAGCCACCGCATCGTCAATACCGAATATCCCCCCATTGGCTGTAACGGGAATAGTCAGCGCCTCCCGCACTGCCTTTATCACATCCATTGCCACGGGACCGCTGTATATGCTTTCAGTCAGGCGGCCATGGATAGTAACAGCTTCAACGCCCAATTCCTGAAGTTTCAGGCAGAAATTCACAGTCGGTTCAGGATCATTGAAATCCAATATGCGCAGCTTGACAGTGAATGGCTTCCCCTTTATGCGTTCCCGTATTATTCCAACGCATTTAAACGCAAGTTCATGATTCACACTCCTGAGAAGCCCGGCTCCGGCCGGTCGCTTTACCACCTTCTGCATAGGGCAGCCAAGATTATAGTCCACGGAATCATAATCCATGGAATTAAGTATGTCTGCAGAATATGCCACATCTTCAGGAATACTGCCTAAAAGCTGCACTCCCAGCCATTCTTCAGAAGGATCCCTCTGCAGTATGGAGCCATTGTCAGGATTACCATGAACCAGGGCTCCGGAGTCTATCAGGGCAGTATAAGCATAACGGCATCCCATCCTGCGGCAGGCAAGCCTATAGGGCACATCTGTATAACCTGCCAGCGGGGCCAGATAATAAATGTTTTTTTCCATAGGGCAGGCTCCAGATCAATTTACAGAAAATACGAGCCGCACTATTTCACGGGGACAGCGCAGCCGCCTGCGCAACATACCAAAGCCGGACTCGCCTATCCCGGCTCCCGTATAAAGCACGGTTCCGTCATCACGGACGGACATTCCATGAAGAAAACAACGCCCATAGATGGAAGATGTATAAAGCGGACCGACCAGGGGCAAAACTATCTGACCGCCATGGGTATGGCCGCACAGTGAAATATTGCCGCAGCCGCCATCATTTTCCGCCACAGCGTCCGGATTATGACTGAGCACAACACAAAAACCATCTTCAGGCATCTTGTCCCACCGGGGATTGCCATACCTGAAATCATCAATACCGAAAAACTTTAATTTTCCAGCATCAAAGGCCTCATTGACAAGCAGTTTGAAACCGGCCTTTTCGTAAGCATTTCTCCAGAATTCAGTGTCATGCCATTCAATTTGAGACTCTCTGTTTCCAAGTACGGATACACCGCCATTGCGGGACTTCAAGCCGGAAAGCCAGGTAAGTCCACCTTCCACATTGTCCATGAATGCGCACAAGTCACCGCCGAATAAAAGCCAGTCAGCATCCATTTCATTGATTACGCCCGCCATGCGACTGTACATTTTTGAGTTGGTCCCATTCCAGTGCAAATCGCTGAAAAACAGGCATGTTCCATCAAATCCGGCATTTGAGACAAGCAGATCCTGTATCACAAATCCATCATGAAAATGGCATTCCCCAACATGTACATTGCCGTAACCTCCGCTGTCCGCCCTGCTCCAGCGTGGATTCTTCTTTGACGACAGTGAAAAATGTCCCCTGCGGTTTTTCATTTGCTTACATTCCCGCGCCTGACACATTCAAACAAAATAACAGCTCCACAATTTCCAACATTTATGGAGTTCTTTGCACCGTATGCAGGCAGGGCAATAAAGCCATCACACAGCGCAAGGGCTTCAGGAGAAATGCCAAGAGCTTCATTGCCAAGAACAAATGCAGCAGGAAAGTTTATCTCCGCCTCCCAGTACATTGGGGCACCATCCACAGTTTCAACGCCATAGACTGTATAGCCTTCGGCTTTCAACGCCTGAACTGCCTCCTCTGCCGTGGCAAAATGCTCGCAAGGGACAAGTGCATCGCACCCCCTTGCGGTTTTTTCAAGTTTCACATGAGGAGGATATGCCGTGTATCCGCAGGCGCATATCCCGGCTGCACCGACCGCCTCAGCTACTCTGAACAGATTGCCCACATTATACGCACTGCGCAAATTGTCCAGAACAAGCTTTACCGGCAATTCATGCTGCAGCCGCTTGACATCACTGTCACCGGTTCTCA
>JAZURH010000405.1:0-8917 GCA_045606125.1 Lentisphaeria bacterium
AACGACATGGCTACGATCCGACTTCCTTAAAAGTTGTGCAACTGAAAACAAAAACACACTAAAATAATTCAATTAGGTCATTTTTCAATGCAATGGCATAATTGTTTGAAAAATGGTGATTGTACTTGAAAACGCACGAAAATCCCCAGATTAGCATTCTTTCACTCTTACAACGATATTTTTATTCAGTCGTGTAAAACAGAAGAAATGATTAATTTTTTTGCAAGAGAAAATGTATTATCGCCAGCCGGATTAAAAAGTCTTTCAAATATTTGCGGAAGTAAATGCACTTTTTTCTGTTTGCGTCAGTTCTGTTGCCAAAGATGCGCACTTGCTTTTTCAATTCATCTTGAAAGGATTCCGGATTTGGATTGTCATGAAATATTTGCGATACTGTTATTGTTTTCATGGAGAAAACTTGGCATGTCAGATGTAATGATCCGGTATTGTGATAATAGCTTGACGCATTATATTACCATGATTTGTTTAAGAAGCATATGTTGTTTGAAAATATACAGGGAACAAAAATGTCAGAAAAAGAAATTGGAACACCAGTGCCGGAGGCGACAGATTTTATCAGGGAAATCGTAAACGCGGATATTGCGTCAGGCAAATACAAGATGGGAGATATCCGTACCCGTTTTCCACCGGAACCCAATGGATATCTGCACATAGGCCACGCCAAGGCCCTTTGCGTTGATTTCGGTATAGCCCGGGACTATAAGGGCAAGACTACTTTGCGCATGGATGATACAAATCCCGCCAAGGAAGACAAGGAGTTTGTTGATGCCATCAAGGAGGATGTGCGCTGGCTGGGATTCCAGTGGGAAGGCGAAGTGCGCTATGCGTCGGACTACTTTGAGAAGATGTATGAATATGCTATTGTCCTGATAGAGAAAGGGCTTGCATATGTTGATGATCAGAGCGGGGACGAAATATCCGCAACCAGGGGAACGCTTACCGAGCCCGGCAAGGAAAGTCCATGGCGGAATCGTTCAGTTGAAGAGAATCTGGATCTGTTCAGAAGAATGCGCGCCGGCGAGTTTGGAGACGGGGAAAAGGTGCTCCGTGCCAAGATAGACATGGCGTCGCCAAATATCAATTTCCGTGACCCGGTCATGTACCGCATACTGCACAAGCCCCATCACAGGGCTGGGGACAAGTGGTGCATATATCCCATGTATGACTGGGCCCATGGGCTTGAGGATTCCATCGAGGGCATAACCCATTCTCTTTGCTCACTGGAGTTTGAGAACCACAGACCTCTTTACGACTGGTTCCTCCAGCCGCTTCCTGTACATCGCCCCAGGCAGATCGAATTCTCAAGGCTGAATCTCAACTACACGGTGATGAGCAAGCGTAAACTGCGTCAGCTGGTGGAGGAAAAGCATGTTTCGGGATGGAACGATCCCCGTATGCCCACTCTGTGCGGACTCCGCCGCCGGGGATACACGCCTGCATCCATACTTAATTTTATGAAACTGGTCGGACTGACAAAGTTCAATGGACTTACGGACTATGCAGTGCTTGAGAGCTGTCTCAGGGATGAATTGAACAAGACAGCACCCCGATACATGGCTGTTCTCCGTCCTCTCAAACTGGTCATAACCAACTATCCTGAAGGAGAGCATGAACTGCTGGACGCGGTAAATAATCCGGAAGACGAAAGTGCGGGTACCAGGCAGATACGCTTCAGCCGTGAAATATATATTGAGCAGGATGACTTTTCGGAGAATCCACCGCCAAAATATTACAGGTTGGCTCCCGGACAGGAAGTGCGTCTCCGTTGGGGGTACATCATCAAGTGCACGGATGTCGTCAAAAACGGGGATGGAAGCATTGCCGAAGTGCATTGTACATACGACCCTGAGACAAAGGGAGGCAATCCTGCGGACGGGCGCAAGGTCAAGGGCACGATACACTGGGTGGATGCTGCTTCGTCGGTTTCTGCTGAAGGACGCCTTTACGACAGGCTCTTCACAAAGGAGTTCCCGGAGGATGTTGAAGAAGGACATTCCTTCACGGAATACATCAATCCAGCGTCTCTGATTGTGATCAGGGATGTGCGCATAGAGGCGGCAGCCGCCGCCCTTCCACCCGAGACCAGAGTGCAGTTTGAACGTCTTGGATATTTCTGCACGGACAGGTATGACCACAAGACAGACGCCCCTGTGTTCAACCGTACAGTCACTTTGAAGGACAGTTGGGCCAAGATCGAAAAGAAAAACACACCTGCCGCTCCAGTGTCTGAAAAGGCGGCTCCTGCGGTTTCTGCAGCTGACAATGTTGCGCTTATAGGCATAGAGGATTTCGCAAAGGTTCATCTTGTGACTGCGAAGATACTTGAGGCAGAAGCTGTTCCGGCAACGGACAAGCTGCTCAAGCTCAAGGTTGACAGTGGAGACGGGCAGCCCCGCCAGGTTGTGGCAGGCATTGCGAAGGCATATTCGCCTGAGCAACTTGTGGGACGCACTGTAATACTGGTTGCAAATCTCAAGCCGGCCGTGCTGTGCGGGCTTGAATCATGCGGTATGCTTCTCGCTGCCAAGCGCAAGAAGGAATTGAGGCTGCTTACGCTGGATGGTGAACTTCCTCCCGGCGTTACCGTAGGATGACAAGTCCGGATGCCCGGAGAGGACATTACGCGAATGAAACAACTATATACCGTTAAAGTTACCGAAGGCATTCTTTACGAATGTCTGGGGGACCTTGAGCTTGGTCTGCAGGAAGGGGATATGGCAGTAGTGCAGTGTGACAGATACCTGGACTATGTCAAGGTCGTTGGTCTCGTGGGTGAGCCTATCGCTGATGTGGAGGAGTTTGAACGCCAGAGGGCCCTTGCCAGCAAGGGACGCCATGTGGAGGGAAAGCAGACACCTGTGATACTCCGGAAGGGTACTGATGAGGATGCACAGCATGAAGCGGACAACAGTGTTCTTGCGGATGAGGCTTTCCATCAGGCTAAGAGCCGCATTTCCGCTCATGGTCTGGAAATGAAGCTGATACATTCACATTATGCACTGGACCGCAAGCTCCTGCTTTTCCAGTTTTCTGCAGACGGGAGAGTGGATTTCCGTGAGCTTCTCCGGGATCTGTCCACTCTTTTCCATTGCCGCGTTGAACTTCGGCAGATAGGAGTACGGGACGAGTCGGGCCTTATGGGCGGGCTCGGTATATGCGGGCGGCCGTTCTGCTGCAAGACATTCCTTACTACATTCAACAGCATAAATGTGAGGATGGCCAAGCAGCAGGGAATATCCCTGAATCCCCAGAATATATCCGGAGCTTGCGGCCGTCTGAAGTGCTGCCTGTATTATGAGGCCGAAGCATACAAGGATGTGGTAATTGCCGGTAAGAAGCAGCTTCATCATGCTGCGGAAGAGGTTGATGAAAATGAACTTGCCAAGCTTGACGCCAAGGAGCATGCCGCCTCTGATGAGCGCGGGCAGAAACCTGTTGCAAGGCAAATGCGCCAGGGCGGACAGAAAAACCAGCGCGGCAATGGGGATGGACAGCGGAGAGGACCTGACGCATCGCAGATGAAGCAGGTAAAACCTCAGACTCAGGGCAGCAAGCCCCAGAAAGGGCAGAGACCGCCAAAAACATCCAGGCAGAATAACCAGCCGCCTGCCGGTGATGGTGCACAACAGGACAGGGGCGCGCAGAACAGTTGAACCTTGCGATGAAGCAGCTGATATTACATTCCAGACGGGAAGGGAGTCTTTTGCGTCGGCATCCCTGGATTTATTCCGGTGCGGTGGCCTGCGTGAAGGGCGATCCCCGGGCCGGAGATACTGTGGAAGTCCTGGCTTCGGACGGTACATGGCTTGCAAGGGCGTTTTATTCGCCTGAATCACAGATACGTGCCCGGGTTTGGACTTTTGATGAGAATGAGAAGGTGGATGCCGCTTTTTTTGAGCGTCGCATATTACAGGCGGACGCATATCGGGCTGCCCTTGGCATTGATTCAAACTCCTACAGGCTTGTGCATGGCGAAGCGGATGGACTTCCCGGATGTGTCGTGGATGTATATGGACCTTATTGCGTGTGCCAGTTCCTCAGTTCAGGCATAGAACGTTTTTCCGCTGAAATAGCATCGGTCCTTATGGGAATGCCGGGTATTCGTGGCGTTTATGAGCGTTCGGATGCTGAAGCACGCAAAAGGGAAGGAATGGAGTTCCGGTGCGGAACTGTTGCCGGCGAGGAGCCGCCTGAACAGTTTGTGATAGAAGAGAACGGCATGAAGCTTGCCGCGGATCTGATAAACGGCCATAAGACCGGATATTATCTTGATCAGCGGGATGCCAGGGCAGCCATGCCCTTTGCCCGTGGAGCGGATGTGTTGAATTGCTTCTGCTATACTGGCGGGTTTGGGTTGCGTGCGGCACTTGAGGGGGCTTCTCATGTAACTCAGGTTGATATAAGCGGACCGGCTCTTGAAATTGCCCGCCGCAATGCAGAATTGAACGGTATCTCCGGAGATCTTTTTACATATGTGAAGGCGGATGTATTCGCCCAGTTGAGGAAGTTCCGTGACCAGGGGCGTTCCTTTGATGTGGTCGTGCTTGATCCGCCGAAGTTTGCTGATACCCAGCGTCAGCTTGAACGCGCTGCCCGCGGATATAAGGACATAAATCTGCTGGGGGCCAAGTTGACCCGACCGGGGGGAACGCTTTTGACATTTTCTTGTTCCGGCGCCATGACACCGGAATTTTTTGCAAAAATAGTAGGGGATGCCTGCCGTGATGCGGGAAGGCATGCCCTTGTGGTGAAGACTCTTGCCCAGGCACCAGATCATCCTTCTGCCCTTGATTTTCCGGAGGGGCGTTATTTGACAGGATTGCAGCTTGTACTTCCATGAACATCCAGCTTGAAACAACTCAGAGACAGCAGCAGACGCAGGTGCTGTCGCCTCAGCAGCTTCAGACTTTGAAGTATCTGCAGGCATCTTCCATTGAGTTGGAGCAGATGCTCAAGGAACTCGTGCTGACAAATCCGGTGCTTGAGGTGTCGTCACCGCTGGAAATACTGGCCGGGGATCCTGTGCAGGAAGCGGCAATGCTCCAGCATTCTTCCGATGATGACAGGCAAAGAACGGAATGGAATGCCGATGATGAGGAAAAAAGAAATTATTTCTTTAATTCACTTACATCGGAGGTGTCAATGCAGGAGCTGCTGCAGAGGCAGCTGGATGAAATAGAAGGCATGAGGGACAGGAACGGAGACAGGACTCCCTTGTTCGATGTGTGCATTGAGGTACTGGGAAACCTGGATGACAATGGCTATCTGTGTGCAACAGATCAGGAAATAGCAGCCGGTGCCGGTACGGACATTGAAACGGCGGAGAAGGCGGTCAGCATAGTGCAGTCCCTGAATCCTCCGGGAATTGCCGGACATGATCTCAGGGAGACTCTTCTTCTGCAAATGGAGCGCCGGCGGGAAAAAGGCAGTATTGCCTGGGAGATTGTGGATAAGCATCTTGATGAGCTGGCGCGAAACCGTGTTCCTCAAATTGCGAAGGAACTTGATGTGGACATCAGCGAGGTGCAGGAGGCTTTGGAGAGAATACGCAGTTATGATCCCCGCCCGGGACAGGCTCTTTCAAGCAGAACGGCTCCCGTGGTGGTGCCTGAAGTCAATGTTGTCAGAAAACGCAGGGGGCAGTGGGAGGTTGTGCCAGGAGATGCGGCATTTCCTTCTGTTGTTATCAGTGATGAATATGAGAAAATGCAGCAGGACAAGTCTTTGCCCAGGGAGGACAGGGCTTTTCTTGGCAGAAGCATTGAAGAGGGACGGCAGATCATAGGAAGTCTGGATTACAGAAAGAGCACTATAGAAAAAATTGCCGTTGAGATAGTGCATTTTCAAAGGGAGTTTTTTGAAAATGGTCCGGCTTCCCTGAAACCACTTCTTATGTCCACTGTTGCCGACAGACTGGGGATACATGAGGCCACGGTCAGCCGGGCAGTGGCGAACAAGTATATGCGTACGCCTTTCGGGGTGTTTGCTTTCCGGTATTTTTTCACTCAGGGAATAGCCTGTTCTGACGGCGGCGATGTATCCTCCCGGGCAATACGCGCCCGGATTTCAGCGTTGGTTGCCCGTGAAGATGAGGCACATCCTCTTTCCGATCAGAAAATAGCTGATATACTGGCAAAAGATGGATTCTGCGTTGCGCGCAGGACTGTGGCAAAATACCGGGAAGAGGAAGGTATTCCGGCCACAAGTCTGCGGCGTGTTCATAAATAGTCAAAGGAGATATTGTTAGATATGGACAGCTTCAAATTGTTTCTTTCAAGTTATCTGAATTTCTTTTTTCTGCTGACACCTTTTTTTGTGCTTTCCACTTTTATCTCTCTTACCGAGGGTGTGTCCTCCGCCGTAAGGTCAAAACTTGCGGTCAATGTCACTATAGGCGTCATTTGCGTTACACTGATAATCTTCTGGCTTGGCAATTATGTGATGCATCTTTTCGGCATTAATGTTGACGCATTCCGGGCTGGGTCCGGAGTTCTGCTTCTTCTTACCGCCATAAGCCTTGTCCTTGGCAAAAACACTGAATTGAGTGCAAAAAGTGAACGTGAACTTCTGGACATGGCCGTTGTGCCGCTGGCTGTTCCCATAACTTCGGGACCGGCTACACTTGGTATGCTGATGGTTCTGGGAACTACGACAAGTGTTATGACTGACAGGATCATTTTGAGCCTGGCCATAATATGTGCGGGAATATCAATCGGCATCATGCTCCGCGGTTCTGAAAAGATACTCAGGTATCTGGGACATTCCAATATTGCCATTCTGGGAAAAATAACCGGACTGATTCTGTCCGCAATAGCAATGCAGATGATAGTAGTCGGTGTCAGAGATCTCTGGATGAAATGATGAATTTTTTATGAAGTGGATTAAGCCTACAATATGGTCGCTTGTGGCCCATATATGGCGTTCCGGGCTGCGGCTTGCGGAAACGCCAAGGCTTCGCGTGGCCCTGTTTCTGCTGCTGTTCAATTTCCCGTTTGGGTATTTGGGCGTGGCGGTTTGCACTGTGATAGCGACCATGACTGGAAATTCCAAATGGCTGATAGTCGGTCTGGCTCATTACATTATTTCCTGGCTTATGCTTATTGCAGGCACGGCTCTTGCTGGTAGTTGTGCAAAGGCAATACGCAGCGTAGGGCGTAAGGGATGGATGGCATGGAAAAGACTGAGGAAGATGGTTTGTCTTGCAGTTTTATTTTCTCTTTTCGGATGTTCCCTTGTTAAGCCTCCTGAAAGACCCCTGGCATACATGTATCCTTCTTTGATGCCCATGTCTGCGATTTCCATATATGATGGACGGGCCGTGACGACACAGCAGGTCATGAAACTGCTTGAACAGGCAGGTGTTTCAGGTTTTCTGAATGACTGGGGATTTCTCCAGGAGGATTATTCAGTGCTGGCGAGGGGATTGCGTTCCAGGGGGTATGCCGAAATCGATTGCCGCAGATGCAGAAAAAGCCCTCTGAAATGGGTCTATATTGGCTTCTGCGGAGAAAGCTCCCTTGTTGTTATGAAGGCTTCCGGGCATGGTGGCATGGTCATGCCGTCCGGAGAAAATGTCAGTGTTGGACGGGAAGGGGAGCTGATAGTCAGGCTTCCTCTGCCGGGGTTGTAGGATTTGGCTTTTGCTGCCTGTCCTGTTCAGGTTCAGGTGAAGCAAGTTTGGAGAAGTGTTATGAATATACTGGTTACTGGTGGAGCGGGATTTATTGGCTCCCATCTGTGCCGGCTTCTGGCAGAGCAGGGACATGAAATAACCGTTTTGGATGATCTTTCCACCGGCAGGCGGGAAAATATAGAAGAACTTCTGGCAGATGGCAGGGTCAGATTGGTCGTTGACAGCGTAAATAACCGGGAAATCTGTGAAAAGTGCGTAAAAAATGCAGACAGGGTGTTTCATCTGGCATCTGCCGTGGGAGTGCGTCTTATAATAGATCAGCCGGTCCGCACTATAGAGAGCATAGTCGGTGGTACAGAGGTAGTTCTTAATGCCTGTGCAAAATACAGGGTGCCGTTTCTGTTGACTTCCACTTCGGAAGTGTATGGAAAGGGCATAAAGGTCCCGTTTTGCGAAGATGATGATACGGTCATGGGGCCTACAAGCAAGCGGCGCTGGAGTTATGCGACAGCCAAGGCCATTGATGAATTTCTGGCATTGGCCCACTGGACGGAGACAAGGCAGCCAGTGGTGATCGTGCGTTTATTCAATACTGTCGGTCCCAGACAGACTGGGCAGTATGGCATGGTGGTGCCGGGCTTTGTCAGGCAGGCATTGCACAATGAGCCCATAACCGTGTATGGAGATGGCGGACAGAGCCGCTGTTTCGCTCATGTGCAGGATGTTGTATCCGCCCTTGTCAGAATTATGGAATGTGAGGAGGCCAGGGGGCAGGTGGTAAATATCGGCAATGACGAGGAAGTTACTATTCTGCAGCTTGCGGAGCGTGTCAGGGACATGACCGGTTCAAGTTCCGAGATAAGGATGGTATCCTATGAAGAAGCTTACGGCGAGGGATTTGATGATATGCGCCGGCGGGTGCCTTCCATCAGTAAGGCGGGCCAGCTTATCGGGTACAAGCCATGCAGGAGTCTTGATGATATCCTGCGTGATGTGATAGAATATGAAAAGTCGCGGATGAGGTGAATCAAATGGCTGTTAAAGTTGCAATTCATGGAGCTGCCGGACGCATGGGGCGCATGTTGGTGGCTCAGGTCATGGGTGATGAGAATACGGTTCTCAGCGGTGCTTTGGAATGGAGCGGGTGCCCGTTGCTGGGGCAGGATGCGGGAACAGTTGCCGGAACAGGCCTGTCCGGCGTAAAGATCAGCGATGTTGCGGGTGCCGTGGTGGCGGCATCGGGTGCCATTATTGTGTTCAGGG
>JAZURH010000406.1:0-2314 GCA_045606125.1 Lentisphaeria bacterium
CAAGCCCTGGACCCATACCTATTTTGCCACATTGCCCGGCATGTGGGACAGGACCCTTTCATGCAGTTCTCTTTCAAAGACCTATTCCATTACCGGCTGGCGTTTGGGATATGTGATTTCATCGCCGCGCATAATAGAGACCGTGAGAAAGGTCCACGATTTTCTGACTGTGGGTGCGCCTGCTCCGCTTCAGGAGGCAGCCGTGGCTGGACTTGAGTTCGGGGATGAATACTATGACAGTCTGCTTGAGGACTACACCTGCAAGCGCAATCTGTTCATTGATGGGCTGGACGCCATAGGCCTGCCCCATACAACGCCCCAGGGCGCATATTATATACTTGTGGACATTTCCGAGTTCGGGTACGCCAACGACCTGGAATTCTGCGAGGACATGGCAAGAAAGGTAGGCGTGGGCGCGGTTCCCGGATCAAGTTTCTTCCGGGAGGATGTGCACAGCTATGCCAGGCTGCATTTTGCCAAGCGTGAGGAAACATTGAATGCGGCGCTTGAAAGGCTGGCGCTTATAAGGGAAAAGATGAGATAAACGGGGACGGACATGGGTACAGGCATAGTTTGCGGTTTTCTTGCCGCCATATTCAATTCCTTCGGATATCTTCTCAATACCCGTTTTCTGCAGCACTACAAGGAGGAGGGACGCCTGCTGACATACGCACTGGTGTCCATGATGCTTTTGTCCCTGCCGTTCATGCTGTTTGTGGTTCCTTTCGGCTCCATAGTTGATCCCGGCATTTTTGCATTGAAAGTGCTTGCCTGGGTGGGCGTGTTCATGTTGGGGCAGGGGAGTTTTTTCATCGCCCTGCGCTACTTTGAGGCCAGCCGCCTGTCTTCACTTCTTGGCTTGAAGATAATAGTGCTGGCGATCATATTCATGCTTTTCAAGCAGGGTGCCCTGTCACCTCTGCAGTGGATAGCCATATTTGTCTCAGCCATTTCAGCCATGATGTTCAACTGGAGCGGCGCCGGAAAGCAGAACAACATGGGCTGGATATTCGTTGCGACCACTCTGGTCATGTATTCCATGGCGGACATACTGGAGACGGATCTGGTGCTGCACATGAAGAGAAGCGGTTTAAGTGACTTGAGAAGCGCCTTCTCCGTTGTATTTCTCATCTATCCCGCCCTGGGACTGGCGGCGCTGCCCGGCATGATCAAGTACAGGCCAACAGTGGACCAGTTCAAGCTGGCAATGCCATACGCGGCCATGTGGATAATGTCCCAGCTTGCTTTGCTTATGTGCTTTGCAAAGCTGATGCCAGTCTTCGGCAATGTGATACTTGCCACACGGGGAGTGTTCTCTGTGATACTGGGTGCGTCACTGCCCCTGTTTGGAATGGCATCCCTGGATTCAAATGTCAGCGCCCGTAAATGGCTGCAGCGCATTATTGCCGCCCTGCTTATGGTGGCGGCAATAGGCATGTATTCTGCTTGATGCCCGCTTGCGCGGTCAGTGCGGGGTTGCACCCGCACCACAGAACAGAATGCCCGCTTGCGCGATATGTTGTTAGAGAACATCGCTCCATTTGTTTATGGTGGGGGTTGCCTGTTCGCTGATGCAGCTTTGTAAAATTGCTGAAAGGGAGTCGGACAGCCAGCGGAAGAAATCCTTGAAGCGTATATGGTTCAATTTCAGGGGGCCAGGTATGGGCGGCAGCATCTTGCTCATTGTTTTTGTATCTGCATTGTCGCCGATAGCGATGCCGATGCACTGCATCCTGATTTCATCAGTTAATGACAGAATCTTTTGAGCCGCTTTTTCCCAATTGTCTCCGGGTTTTCCGTCGGACATCAGGACTACCCGGGGAGCGTATGAAAAGATTCCGTTTCTGGCATATTCATTGCGTCGGCTGCAGATTACTTCGACGGCCCGCTCAAGCGCTTTGCCGGTGAATGTTCCGCCTGCGGCCTTTAGCCCAAGCTTTCGTGGCGTCAGATCCATTGCCGATATGAAAGGCATTTGTACCGTGCCATTATTGTCCAGAGTGATGATTCAAAGCTCTACGCTTGTTGAGGCAGCCGGGTCGTTGTTTACTTCTGATATGAATTGACACAGGGCATCCTCAAGTTCCATAATAGGCTCGCCCTTCATGCTTCTTGATATATCAAAAATTTTTGAAAAAAACAGCAGATACAGTAGAAACAGCAGAAAAAAACAGGGATTTTTTCTGAAGAAATTGAAATAAATGGCTTGTATATTTTACGTTCTTGCATTATCCTAAAACAAAACAATGTGCTATTTTAATTTGGAGAGGATTATGAAACGGGGTCTGCAAGGACGTTATGAAACAGTCAGTAC
>JAZURH010000407.1:0-12908 GCA_045606125.1 Lentisphaeria bacterium
CATTAAGGTATTGCGCTTTTCACAAAAAACAAGAGCTAAAAAAGAAAATAATTGAATTTATTTTATGTATATAAATAAATGCAATTTAACATATTTCAATTACATTCATAATTATATGACAGAACATTTTTTTGCAGCAGAAGCTTCACTGCACCGTAAAAAAAGAAATGTCCATCAACGGAATGCCTGGAAACATCGGTTAATCTTCTCAATGGAATAAATACATTTTGCCTGTTGTAAGGGCAAGAACTTTTTATTTATGCGGCAAAACTTGTCATTTCCGCAAACTGCCATAAATTATTATTTAGAATAAAATCTAAAGATTTTAGAAAATAATCTAATAATGAAAAACATCATCTACTCATTTTTGGGAACAACCCTGGACAATCACAGGAAGAAAAACAGCAAATGGAATTTCTGGCGTCCATCTGTTGCGCTTGCAATGCAGGATGATCTGCATTTTGACGAGTACCACATCTGGTATCAGAAAGATTTCAGCAGACTGCTGAAAGAGGTTGTTGAGGACATACGCCTTTGCTCCCCCGGGACAGTCGTGATTCCCGAACCTCTGGAGTTCAACGATCCCTGGGATCTTGAAGAAGTATATGGAGCACTCTATGATTATTGCAGCCTACAGGATTTCACAAAAGAAAACGAGCAGCACTACATACATATAACAACCGGCACACACATAGCCCAGATCTGCCTTTTTCTTTTAAATGAAGCACATATTCTACCGGGAAAACTGATTCAGACCCAGCCTTGCCATGATGGCGCCCGCGCCCAGGGGAAATACAGCGTCATAAATCTTGAGCTGGCAAGATTTGACCTTCTGGCAAAGCGTTTTTCAATGGAGCAGCGCAGCGATCTGTCATATCTTAAATCCGGCATAGACACAAAAAACATGCGCTTCAATGAACTTATGGAAACAATAGAACATGTTGCTGTGCATTCAGCGGATCCAATTCTGCTCACTGGTCCCACTGGAGCAGGAAAATCCAGACTGGCCCGCAAAATATATGAACTGAAAAAACTCAACCGGCAGCTAAGCGGCAGATTCATAGATGTAAACTGTGCCATGCTGCGGGGCGACCAGGCAATGGCAACTCTTTTCGGACATACGAAAGGCGCCTTCACCGGTGCCGTGCATGAACGCCCGGGGCTTTTAAAGACAGCTGACGGCGGCATGTTGTTTCTGGATGAAATCGGAGAACTGGGACCGGATGAACAGGCCATGCTTCTGAGGGCCATTGAAGAAAAAAAGTTTTTGCCACTGGGATCGGATTTTGAGGCAAGCAGTTCATTTCAGCTTATCTGCGGAACCAACCGCAATCTGGAAAGTGAAGTGAAAGCCGGCAGATTCAGGGACGATCTCTACCAACGCATAAACCTGTGGACATTCAATATGCCCGGACTTGCCGAACGGCGGGAAGACATTGAGCCCAATGTGGAATATGAACTCAGGCAGTTTGCCCGAAGATCAGGCAGATACATAAGCTTCAATGCGGAGGCATGGAATATGTTCATGGATTTTGCCGGTGTTCACGACTGGCGCGGAAACTTCCGGGAACTTAACGCAATGATCACAAGAATGGGAACACTTGCCACAAGCGGACGAATAGATGTACAAACCGTGCAAAGGGAAATCAGTCATCACAAAAAACAGCAGGCTTCAGAAAAAGATGACTGGCTGTTGAGAACTTTGCTTGGAGAGGACTACGCGGCAAGATTTGATTTCTTTCAAATAGTACAGCTCAGAGAAGTCCTTCGTGTATGTATGGAAAGCAAAAACCTGTCCGATGCAGGGCGAAAACTGTTTGCCGTGTCCCGTCTTGCAAAGAAAACTGGCAATGACGCAGACCGCCTGTCCAGATATCTTGCCGGATATGGCATTTCATTTTCAAACATAAAAAAAGCTGACTGCAGCTTTTACAGTGAAACTGCAGAGCACTAATCGAATTGAGCCATACGGAAACAATGATAGGAGAATCCATGAACATACTTGTGATTGATGCCCACGGCGGCGGCGTGGGAAAGCAGCTTGTATCCGCTATCAGACAGAGTTTTCCAGAAATGGACATCATGGCAGTCGGCACAAACAGCACAGCGGCAGCCGTAATGCTGAAGGCCGGCGCTTCACACGCAGCGACAGGCGAAAACGCAGTGGCTGTCGCATGCAGAAAAGCAGATATCATAATCGGCCCTCTGGGGATAGTAATAGCTGATTCGATGTATGGGGAAATAACACCGGCAATGGCACTTGCGGTGGCGCAAAGCGATGCCAAACGCATACTCATACCGTTCCAGCATTGCGACAATACCATTGTTGGTGTTTCAGACTACAGCCTGGGAAAACTGATACAGCAGGCCGTAGCCGAAATCGTTTCAGTAATGAAGGAAAAATAAAGTCAGTTTACATACGACAGAGGGCTCAGACAAAATATTCTGTCCATTTTCAGCACAGAATCTGCAATGGAAAAATGAACTGTCTGAATATCATCAGAATGAACTTACCTGATGATATCTGTTTTAACAGGACTGTTTCTGCCCTGAATGAATGGCTGACGCCGCTCTATTGCCGCCATGGATATCTCAATATCCTCTTCAGCCTCATCAGGTGTCAGGCAACCGCATGTGACCATGTCGCAATCGCGCAGAGCGGCGAAATTGAAGGTCAATCCAATAAACGGTGTGGTACGCCCCGCCGCCATCGGCTTTATTGTCATTACCGGTTTTCTGGCGGCGCGTATTATTTTGTACACTGCCTCCACTTCCACCTGCATCAGGAAGCCCATGCAGTTGAATATCTGTATATATGTCTCCACATCATAGCCGTTGGCGTCGCTGTATGTTATAAGCTCCGGCATATGAGCTGAAAGTCCGGGGACAAGCTCCTGCTCCCGTATCATCTGAAGATAATCCGGAAGACGTGTTATTTCACCCTTGTTTTTATTGACAAGCTGTTCTGCTGAACTGTGATGTATCAGACAAAAGGTGGCGCCGCATTCCTTTGAACGCTTTATTGCCGCCTCTGTCTTATGGATTGACTTTAAATCAAAAATGAAATCAATCCCTTTGACAGAACATTTGTGAAAACATGTATAATTCATCACATTAAAGAGACACTTTCACCTTGACAGAGGAAACATCCATATTATTTTCCTGTAGAAACTCAACACAATACCAAATATCAGACACGACAGACAATGGGAAAGCACATACTGATAAAGGGCGGGCTGGTATGCGACGGTTCAGGAACACAGCCCAAAGCCATGGACATACTTGTTAAGGACGGGCGCATCAATGCCCTTGAGGCACCCGGCACCTTTGACTCCCTTGAAACGGAGGAATGCATTTGCGCAGCAGGCAAAATCGTGGCGCCAGGATTCATAGACGCACATTCCCATGGCGACACAAGAAAACTGGCTTTTCCTGAAAACAGATCCAAGCTGCTGCAAGGCGTGACCACAGAAGTGGACGGAAACTGCGGCATGTCCTCAAGCTGCGTCCCCGGAAGCATCGGCGACCTTTCCTGGCTGGATCTTGGCGAATATACAACTGCCCTTGAACAAATCACTCCCTCAACAAATACAGTCGTCCTCTGCGGCCACAACTCCATAAGGCAGGCCGTGATGGGAAACAAAAATGAAAAAGCCTCACAGGAAGACCTGAAGGCAATGCAGCGTCTTCTTGAAGCTTCATTTGAACATGGTGCCGCCGGCTGGTCAAGCGGACTTACATATTTTCCGGGCAAGTTCTCCGACACGAATGAACTTGTCGCCTTGTCATCCCTAACCAGGGGAAGCGAAAAGATCTATGCAACCCACATGCGCAGCGAAGGAGACACACTTTTTGAGGCAATAGACGAAGCTGTAGAAATTGCTGCAGCAGGTTCAGAACGCCTGCAAATCAGTCATTTCAAGACAATATTTCCACAGAACTACGGTAAACTCAACCAGGCCGTAAAAAAACTTGAAAATGCACGGGCAGATGGAAGATTTATATATGCAGACCGCTACCCGTACATATACTCATCCACCCGCCTGGGTCAGGTCCTTCCCATGCCGTATTTTCTGGACACTGATATAGCCTCAAAACTGAAAAGTTCCGATGATTTCTGCAGCGAAGTGGAAAATGCCCTGAAAAACAGCCCGCGTGATCTGCCGTCCACGATCATAATGGCAAAAAAGAAGACAATTGCCGAATTGGCGGAGGAACAGGGATGTTCCGTGGAAAGAGCATGCATGCTGGAACTCAAGGACAGTCCGGACAAAACCGCGGCCTACCTCTGCATGTCAGAGGAAAATATGCTGAAGATCCTTGCCCTGCCATGGGTTTGTGCAGGCTCGGACGGTATATCCATGCCCCTTGACGATCCTTCACAGACTGGACATCCCAGAGCCGCAGGAACATTCCCACGTTTTTTCAGACTGGTCAGCTTCATGTGCGGCATCGGCGAAGCCATAAGGCGCATGACATCATTACCTGCAGAGATATTCCGCATACCGGAGAGAGGCCTGATACGCAAGGGATATATTGCAGATCTTGTTGTCTTTGACAGTGAAAAGCTGGATTCAAAGGCCGGCTTCCGGGGTGAAGACATATATCCGGCGGGAATAGAGCTGGTAATGGTTGCGGGAAAGACCGCCTGGGATGCGGGGACACCCGACCGCGTCGGGCGCCATGGAAGATTTATAAACATAAACTGAACAAGGAGGGAACATGAAGCCTGTAAAGATAGTTTTTGCATCAGACTTTGCCCCCATAAGAAAGTTCGCGCCCATAATGAAGGAAAATCCAGCCGCCATATATGGCGATTTGCTGTCCTCTCTGAAAGAAGCGGACTACGGCATCGTGAACCTTGAATCCCCTCTCTACACTGAAGACAGCTATATTGTAAAAAGCGGCGCAGCTTTCTCCGGGGATCCGGAACATGTGGAGTCACTTAAAGCCGGCAATTTCAAGGCGGCAATCTGCGCCAACAACCATACATTCGACTCAGGAGATCAGGGATTTTTCAAGACAGTGGAACTGCTCGGCCAGAATGGAATAGCCTGTGTCGGCGCAGGCAGGAACGCTGCAGAGGCGCGCCGCCCTCTTGAGATCAATATCAACGGAAGAAGCATCCTGCTCATGGCCATTTCCGAAGGAGAAGACATGAAGGGCGCGACAGATGATACGCCGGGTGTGCGCCCATGGGAAGTGGAACGGCTGGCAGACGAAATAAGACAAGCCCGCGGAAAACATGACGCCATAATAGTTTCCGCCCATTGCGGTCTGGAATACCAGCCCTTCCCGTCATACTATGTGTACGAAGCCTTTAAAAAATGGGCTGAGGCCGGGGCGGACATTATCATCGGACATCATCCCCATGTTCCCCAGGGAATGGCAATGTTCGGAAAAACACCAGCCTATTTCAGCCTGGGAAACTTTGCCTTCTACCAACCCGTCCCCCTGCTTTACCGCAAAACAGGCTATATGCTTGAACTGCAGATAACAGAAAAGGGAATAACAGACCACAAAATGATACCATACCGCATAGGCGAACAAGGCCTGAGACGCCTGAATGAAATGGAGCTTACGGAGTTCCAGTGGATGTTCAAAAAACTGTCTGCTCCTCTTGAAACACCTGAAAAGGCAAAAGAGGCATGGAACGCCGTCCTTGCCTGCAACGGCATGGAAGGATTCCAGCAGGAACTTATGAAAATACTCGTCACTATGAAGGAAAATCCATGCAAGGGCGCTGCCATGCTGCGCAACAGAGTAACTTGCATGCAGCACAGTACCCAGTGGACTGACGGCATGACGCGCATTGCGGAAGGCACCATTGATGACGCACCCGCCGAACTGATGGAAATCGTAAAGCACTACATGACAATGGAAGTTGAATTATGAAGCGCATCGTAGTGTGTGATTCGGGGCTGGGAGGTCTCAATGTGGTGGCGAGGTTCTTCAACGGAAACAATGATGCAGAACAATGCGACATTGTATATTTCAACGCGTATCCATCAGCAGAAACAGGGTTCAACAAACTGAAATCAAACAGGGATCAGGAGGAAGTTCTGCGGGATGTATTCGAAGGAATGAAGCAATTTGGACCGGATTTATGCCTGATAGCCTGCAATACGCTGTCCATAATCCACGAAAGGCTGTCATTATGGTATGCTCCTCCGTTTCCAGTGGCAGGAATAATAGACGCTGCTGTAGGCGGCATGTGGCAGGCTCTTCTGGACTATCCCGATTCAGCGATGCTGATACTGGGGACTAAATCCACAGTTGAATCCGGCGTCTACCAGAACCGACTTATTGAAAAAGGGATATCATCCGACCGCATATGTTCGCTTGGCTGTCCGGGGCTTGCCACGCTGCTGGAGTCCGATCCGGCAGCGCCCGAAGTGGAAAAAAGCATAAGCGAATACGCTGAACAGGCATCCTCGCTGTGGGAGAAAAAGCCGGCAAAGCTGTTTCTCGGCCTGTGCTGCACCCATTTCGGATTTGCGAAGCAGATATGGAAACAGAAGTTTACGGAAATATTCGGAAATAACACGGACATTGTGAATCCGAATGAACTTCTTGCCGCAGACTGCTCTGCGGCAAATTTCAGCTATCATTCACGAATAGATTTCTTTCCGGGGGCAAGAGAAAACATGAGCGGCTATTTCAGAAATAGCGCTCCTGCAATATCCAATGCGCTGCTGAAAGCAATGCCGGAAAGTGGTCTTTTTATGTTCAACAAAGGTAATTGACATGGAAAAAAAATGCATAGTACTTGTCACCGGCGCAGGCGGAGACGCCCAGGGCTGGGGAAACATGCAGGTCACTGAAGCCGTCAGGGATGCCATCCTTGAAAACGGACATGAATGCTGCATCGTAATCGCAGAAAACAGAACTGAGCTGGAAGAACAGCTGAAAAAAGTGGAAAATCCTCTTGTATGGAGTGCTCTGTATTTCTTTTCAGACAGAGAGGACATCATCGGAATACCGCCGGACGCCGTATGGGTGGCTGATGTTCTTGATGAACTTAAGATACCTTACATCGGTCCCTCCGCGCAGACGATGAAAAACCTTATTGGAAAGTTTGATACCCATGAAATACTTTCCGCCAATTCTGTCAGTGTGCCTAAACATATTCTCTGCCCACCGGCAAATACCGGGGAGATTGATTTCTTTCCTGCATTTGTAAAGCCCAACGGGGAATCCCGTTCTGTGGGTATCAATGAAAACAGTGTAGCGGAAAACAGGGAACAACTGGAAAAACAGGTACGCTACATTCAGGACGAATTGCAGCAGGCCGCCCTGGTGGAAGAATATCTGCCGGGAAGAGAATATACGGTCCTGGTAATTGGAAACGGCCCGAAAAGAGAAATACTTCCCGGACTTGTCACCGTTGCAAAGGAGCTTTACGGCAAATACCCGGTGCTGAGAAGTGATCTGCGGGGAGTGGGACTTACCCATATTTCAATACCGGATGACCACATTGAGGAAGCCAGGCAGCTGGCGGCGGCGGCTTGCGATGCACTTAACTGCGAAGATCATGTCAGGATTGATATGAGAGAAGGTGCGGACGGAAAATTGAGGATTATGGAAGTAAACGGCATCCCCGGACTAAAACCCGTGAAAAGCTGGAGCCCCCAGATATTCTCACTCTATCATCCGGAGGGAGATACCTATGGCGCCCTGATAAACACTATAGTAACTTGCGCAATCGAACGCGCAGCCCATCAGGAAAAATAAGCCTGCCGTACAACTGCCTTCTTTGCGGGTAAAAACTGATTCATGCCCCAAAGCAGGCAGCTGCATTTTTATATCAAACTGCTAATATATCAGCCTTGCATCCACAGGGGCGACAAAATCAAGTCCATTATAAAAGTCACGCTGGAAGCAGTATAAGCAGCAGAGCATTGATTTTCAAACCGGGATGACCGGCGAAATAGCTGTTTACAGCAAAGCTGCGCTTAATGCGGCGATATCACCTATGTTTTCTCCCAATTCCGCCGGCAGTATTTTGCATATTTTCCGGCTCATAGGCAGAGTTTCCCCGGCGATAATCTCTTCCATTGCGGGACGAAGAAGATTTTCACAGCGCTGAAACACGCTGCCTATGACGATTTTTTCCAAATTGAGCAGATCTATCAAAATAGACAAACCATAGCCCAGACGGCGGCCTGACTCTGCATAAACAGCGAGAGCGACGGGATCACCGGCATAGGCAGCTTCTGCAATAGATTTAGCTGTGATATGCTGCAGGTCATCAGTGCTTTTGCACCAGGGGAGCGGCAGATTTTTTTGAGCAAATATCCTGCCCAGCTGGGCAATTCCCCCGCCGGAACAGAATCCTTCAAATGAGCCTGCTTTTCCATAACCTACCGGTCCGGTATCGTCAAGGCGTATATGACCGCATTCCCCGGCCATGCCGCAGCTTCCGCTGTAAAGCCTGCCATTGAGAATCAGGCCTGCCCCCAAACCTGTTCCGAAAGTGAGGAAAGCCATGTTTTCAGCGCCTCTTCCGGCGCCGAATTTCCATTCAGCCAGCGCGCAGGCATCTGCATCGTTGCAAAGTTTCACAGGCAGATCAAATCTTGCCTCAAGTATTTCACAGATATGCACATCATCCCATCCGGGAAGATTGGGAGGCGACATGATGATCCCGCTTTTGCTGTCCAGTGGTCCGCCACAGCTTATGCCGATAGCCGCTGGACTTGCTTCAGGATGCAGGGCAAGCAGCTTTTCCATTTCTGCAGAAAAATTGTCTATACAGTCCCCCGGAAGAGGGAAATCTGCTGTTTGGAAAACTTTTTTTTCAACAATGGAAAAGTTTCCGCCTTCCACCTTGCCCAGAACAGCGCTGCATTTAGTGCCGCCTATATCAAAACCAATAAGCCACTGTAACATAATCTATCTGATTCCTGCTTAAACACTTTTTCATAAGAAGTAATTTCAAAAGTTTGAAATTACTTCTTAAAGTAACTGCCGCCCCCCATAAAATCAAGTTGACAACTTTTTTATAAACAACGAACTGATACTGCCACAGGTTTCTGAAAACAGCTTTTAATTAAAATTAAAAAGAAACCATCAGGCATATTCATCACTATACAACAGATAAGAATACTCTTGCAGTGAAAAAAACACTTTTAAACTGGCATTTCCTATATGAAAAAGGCGCCCTCCCGCAAGGAAGAGCGCCTTTAGCCCAAATAATAAATTACATATTATTTATCCGCCTTTCCCTGATCGCGAATTGCCGCGCGCCGTATTTTTCCATTTACGGTCTTGGGCAATTCAGAAACGAACTCTATTATGCGGGGATATTTATAAGGTGCCGTGTGAGTCTTCACATATTCCTTTATCTCATCAACCAGAGCATCAGAGGGTTCCTTGCCCTTGACAAGAACAATGGTCGCCTTGACCACCTTTCCGCGCACAGGATCGGGAGCTCCGGTTACTGCGCATTCCAAAACGTAAGGCAGCTCCATGATCACACTTTCCACTTCGAAGGGCCCGACTCTGTATCCGGATGTCTTGATTATGTCATCACCGCGTCCCTGATACCAGAAATAGCCGTGTTCATCCTGCCAGGCCTGGTCACCCGTATGGTAGTATCCGTCATGCCAGACAGCGGCAGTGTCCTCAGGCGCCTTCATATATGAACGGAACAACCCGCAGGGATAATCACCATTCTGCTCAGCCTTGACGCATATTTCTCCTGTTTCCCCGGTCCTCACCGGCTTGCCGTCTCCATCCAGCAATTCCACCTTAAACTGGGGATTTGCCTTTCCCATTGAACCGGGGTGCGGCTTCATGTCGGCCAGAGTGCAAATGAGAAGAGTGGTCTCAGTCTGACCGAATCCCTCATACGGCAGCTGCCCGGACACTCTTGCAAAAGCTTCACTTACCTCAGGCGGCATAGCCTCGCCCGCAGTAGTGACATGCTCCAGAGTAGAGAAATCATACTTGGCAATATCTTCCTTCACCATAAATCTGAAAATCGTGGGGGGAGCACAGAATGTAGTTATTCCATACTGCTTGAACATAGGAAGTATTTCCGCAGCGTGGAACCTGTCAAAATCGTATGTAAAGACACCCGCCTCGCACATCCACTGACCGTAGATCTTTCCCCAGAGCGCCTTTCCCCAGCCAGTGTCAGCGACGGTGAAATGGAATCCGTCCGGATTGACCTTGTGCCAGTGCCTTGCAGTCATGATATGTCCCAGAGGATAGGAATAATCATGCTCCACCATCTTGGGATATCCTGTTGTACCGGAGCTGAAGAACACCAGCATGGGATCAGTGGTCTTCAAATCTGCAGGTCTTTCGAATTCAGGGGCGAAATTAGGATACAGCGCATCGTAGTCCAGCCATCCTTCCTTTTGGCCATTTACCGTAAACTTGAGCTGGATTCCAGACTCGGCGGCGGCCGCATCGATCTCGTTTGCGATTTCACCGTCACTGGAACTGAACACATACTTTATGTCCGCCCTCTTGAAGCGATATTCAAAGTCATGTGCAGTCATCTGGCATGAAGCAGGAACAGCCACGGCGCCCATCATGTGCAGAGCATTAAGGATGTACCAGAACTGATAATGCCTCTTCAAGACCAGCATTACCCTGTCTCCCTTGCGCACGCCGAGAGAATACAGCATATTCGCAGTACGCATTGAATTATCGGCGATTTCACGGAAGGTGAAATCATGAAGTTCCCTGTCCTTTGAAAGCCAGCGCATGGCCACCTTGTCCGGACATTCAACCGCAAGGCGATTAAGCACATCATATGCAAAATTGAAATTATCAGGAATATTGAAACTGACAGACTTCAGCGTTCCATCCTCATTCCACTGCTCATCCATATAGTCCTGATAAAGCAATTTTCTGTCTTTGGCAGCATCTTTGGCACTGGTCTTTGTCACCCCGGCAAAATTGTCCTCGGCGTTGTCCTCACCGCTGCCGTGCATAACAATTGAAAGGAACTTGCATGGTCCGTCCACAGCGACCATGGCATGAGGCTCGCGTCCATCAAAATAGATGCTGTCCCCCTGCTTGAGAAGCTCCTCGCCTCCGTTTATGAATACCTTCAATGATCCGCTGATTATCAGGTCGAATTCCTGTCCACTGTGCTCGGAGAACTGAAGCAGGTCATCCTGCTTGCCGCAAGGTGCAGTCACGATAAAAGGCTCGCCGATGCGCTCCTTCATGCGTATTGCCTGATGAAGATAGGAAAATCCGGGGCGGCGAACAAAGGGGAAACCTTCTCCGTCCCTGGTCACGGTATAATGAGCCAGATTGGGAGACTCACCGCTGATGACCGAAGAAACATCCAGCCCGAAATATTCCGCAATATTGTAATAGAAAGAAAATGGAGCCTGCTTTGTGCCTTCTTCATACGCAATGTAGCTTTCCTCGGAAACACCAAGTATTGCAGCCATCTCGGGCACATCAAGCCCCTTTTGGGTCCTCAATTCCAAGACCCTCATTGCGATTTGTTTGTTCTTTTCCATGTTCATTCAATTCCTTTTATTTATTTTGGTTATTGAATGCACTGGACTAACAGGCGGTACCAGATACGGGCACCTGAACCACCCGTATCATCCCTTGCATAAGATTCAGCGGGCAGCCTGACTAATAATTATAATAATGCTAATGCAGAAAGAGGCATGTATCAATGCAGCACGAAGCACCGACGCAAACCTTGCGCCGTTGTTGTTCATTCTGCCTGTCATTGAAAATGTCATAGTCAAGTACCTTTTACTACTTAAGAAAACGATTGCAAATTTACCATTGTTTTTCACTTATGCAATACAATTTCACGCAAAAAAGATTTATTTCTCTGTTTTCTGCACCAAAATTTGCGCCCGATTCATGCAGAACAAAAACTTTTCATTCTGCGCATCGGGCGCAAATCAGCATATCATTTTTTTGTTTCCCTGTCTATCAGCTGCATGATATATCCCTGAATTGACTGGCCGGCAGCAGCGGCTTTTTCAGTAAGCGCAATAGTCTGGGGAGCAGTCAAATTCAGACCGCCAACATGGGACGTGCCAGTTGTCCATGATGCCTCTGCCTTTGCGATTTCTGCATCATTCAAACCAAGTGCGCGCAGCACGCCCTTCGCCATAATGCGGTTTCCAACAGGATTCATGTGAAGTCCGTCATAAGTCACTGTATTTCCTTTCAGATTGGGATATTTCGCCTTTAGGGCGGCGATATATGCGTGCATGTCTCCGCCCACATCAGCAAGCAGGCAATTCTTCTCCTTTGCAATTTCCTTCAAGAAGGCATTGTAATCAACCAGCTTGAGATTATTCGGGGACTTGGGATTTTCGCTGTGCACGGTGGAAGTCATGATGCAGACTTTGACTCCGGCAGCCTGTGCCTTGTCAATGATCGCAGTTATATTCTTGTTGTAATCAGGAAGATTTACACCCCTTTTGCCATGTCCCACATCATTGACACCGCAGCTGAGAAGCATGTACTGAGGCTTTTTGTCAAGTACTCCGTCTATCCTTGCCAGCATATTATCAGATTTGTGGCCGCTTATTCCCGCAGGCTGTTTCACAGCATCGATTCCATTTACCTTCAAGCCTGAAATCACCAGGTTCACATAGCCGCCTGAATGGCTGTTGCCCTGCTGCGTGATGGAGTCACCGAGAAACGCTATTTTTTCACCATTTTTAACAATGCACTCACCGTACAGTGTAAAAGAGGCTATGGAACTCAAAACTGCTGCGATCAATTTTTTCCACATGGGTACACACTCCTTGAATATTATCACTGAATATTTTAACGGCAAAATCAAACCGCATTTCCGTAATTTAACTTTACGGCATTCTTTTTCCACAGTTATCCTAAAATATTCAACCGCATGATCCAAGATGTTTTCACAGATATCCCATAATTTTATAAAACACATGATT
>JAZURH010000408.1:0-10689 GCA_045606125.1 Lentisphaeria bacterium
CGCCCTCACCATCAAAACCGGCGCTCTTAACACTGAAACGTCCAAAAATCTCTCCACCAACCTGAGCCATTACCCTGCGCTGGCGTCCAGTCTTGGGATCCTTGCCGCGGAAAATAACATCCCACTTGCCAACTTCCTCGCTGCGATTCTTCTCAATCTCTGAAAATTCTATGCCCAGTTCGCGATGCACAACAAGATTCACGCGGAGAAGCCTGGCAAGAGGCGGAAAATCAGCGCCATCATCCGGATTTGTACCAAACTTGACTTCCTCTATGTTAAGGAACCCATCATTGTCCTGATCCTTCAAGGCATCTGTAGGATCACGGTAGTTCAGGCACTCATACTTCTGCTCCAGAAGATCCGGAATGCCATCGCCGTCAGTATCCTCTTCTGCGCCAGTGGCCTTGGACAACTCCGGTTCCTTCTCATTGCAGAAAGGGCAGACATCCATCTTAAGAAGCAGCAAATGCTTACATTCACTGTTGGCACATATGATCATCTTGTTAGGCTCAAGCATTGAGCCCTTGGAGGTCTGCTCACCTGGATTGCCCATAATTGCAAGAACCTTCCGCGGATCATTGAAATACCGTTCCACACTGTATGTGTCAGTCTTCATGGCTTCAACCATATTCCCGCCTTCCACATTCCTGCGGGCAGATGCATGGTTTTCTGTCAAAAGCTTGGTCGTGCTCGCTGTAGAAAAAACCACACCCGCAATACCGCCAAGAAGAAGCACCAGACAGAAAGCAAGTATCAGCTTTTCGTAATGTTTTGCAAAAAAGTCCAATTTACCTTCTCCTTATTATTCCTGCTCTGCCTGACCTTCCTCAGACGGCTGCTCATATTTCGGTTCAATAAAGTCAAAACGCAACTTAAATGTAACTTCCTTCGGCTCGAAGGCAAGAAGTTCCTGGCGTCTCATCGGTATCTCCACCAGATTGTCATTACGCTCCATATTCCTTCCGGGTGCGCTTCTTTCAATTGTACGGCGTCCGCCCCGCCTTCCAGCATTCTCACCTTCAATATCTCTGCCGCTGCCAAGTCTTGTACCACTGCCTTCCAAAGACTTTGCCACATCCGTAGTCACATCCGGCGCTGACATCTCAATCGTACGCAGGACAAACATGTGATTGCTCTGGCTGCAAAGGGTATTTATGAACTCCTGTCCCTTTTCCGGCGTGGCAACTACAGTAATCTCAACGGGAGTCACAGTATATTCCGACTCTTCATGAACACTTATACGCAAAGGCCTTTCCAAACTTTCCAATGCCGCAAGTTTTACGCTCGACACCACATTGACAATCTGCCGGATTATTGCGAGCTGACGGAAAATCGGCCCGATATCATCTTTGACCGGCGGCTGTGATGACTTTGCTATGGCGTCAAAAGATAGATACTCCGCCTTGCTATCAACATAAACACCACTTTCTTCAAGCTGCTTAAGCATGTTTTTCAAGGACTGCATAAGATCCTGCACGGCCTGAATGTTGCCGTCAGGATACTGGTACTTCAATTTAAAGCGGTCCATCATCTCACGATGAACAGAATTTATCTTCTGAGTCGTGACGTCCGCATTTTTCCTTGCAAGCTTGACATTATCCCCATTCAGCTTCAATCGCTTCTTGCCCACATTGTCAAGATAGTTAAGTTTCTGCTCATAGCCGCTGCGGTACTTGTCAAATTCCTTTCTGACAGCTCCGCACCTTATCACAAGATAACCCATCAGGCAAAAGCATATCAATGATATGACTATGAAGCCCCAGTTGTTTTTTATGATACCCATAGCTTATATCATCTCCAGCATTATTGATTCTTCTTGGCACTGCCGCCGCCCTTGACCTGCAGGAAATCAACATTCATGCTGAACTTCAGCTGCATCTTGAATGTGGCGAAATTCGGAACCGCACTTGAAAGCTCGTACTTGGTAATGGTGGTCATCTTCTCGTCCGCATCAAAAAGCTGGGACATCCTAAGAGCTGCCAGATAGGCCTGCACCGGTTCTCCAGCTGCCTTCATCCTGGCCTCAACCAGCTTGTTGGCCACTACCTGCGGTGACTCCTTGGAAACCTTGCTCTTTGCCTCTCCTTCCTCACTTCCAGAATCTTCACCGGATTCAGACTGAGCATCTTCAGGTTTAGGCAATTCCTTTTCAACTGCAAATGGAAACGCCCCCAAAGGTCCAAGATTTATATAAACGCCGCCATTGTCCACTCCGACGCAGCAGCCTTCAATTTCAATACCGCCTATTTGCGCTGTGCTTGCACCTTCTGAAGCGGTACCATCTCCCATTCCCATCATACCCATGTCTTCACCGCCGCCGAAGAAATCTCCGCCGAACATCATGTTTTCCTCGCTCATTGCCGCTGCCGACTTGCTTTCAAAAGCCTTGACAGCGCCTATAATGGGTTTCATTGAGGTGATCCAGAGGTTATCCGGCTTGTTCCTGTATATTTCATTGAGGATAGCCGGCCATTTTGCCTGCTGGAGCACAAGATCTGCAACCGCCTGCATTTTGCTGTTGTTATCATTTGCTGTAGACTGAGCTGACTCTATTTCCTCAAGAGTGCTCTTATTAGCAGCAATAATCTTCTGCAGTTCAGAGTCCGCCGCATAATAGCTGTTTCTTCTCAGCATTATTCCAAACATCAGGACAAGAAGCATAAGTATAACCGCTATAAAGCCAAGGACAATATACGGTTTCTTCTTGTCCACATTCTGCTGACGGCGTATGTTTGCAGGAATAAGACTGAGTTCCACCGGGCACTGCATACAATATCTGAGTCCAAGACCGATGGTCTCACTGAACATGTGTCCCACCTCGGAAAGGCGTTCCCTGTCTACAGAGGGAAGAATCTTGCAGCACATGAAAGGATTGAAATACTCCACCGGTATATTCATCTTCTCATTGAAGAAAGTATCGCAGTATGTGAATATTGAAGAGCCACCCGTGATGTACATCTTGACCGGGGCACTGCCTTTCTGCTGCGAACGATAGACATTTATGGTTCTGCTGATCTCGCCATAAAGACGTATCATCACATTACGGATGATCTTTGACACATTGGCGGCCGTTTCCGATTCAGGTTCAGCATAGGCACCGCCAAGGGCCACAAATCCGTGATGGCGCTTGAGTTCTTCCGCTTCAGGAAGACCTATGCCGAATTCCTTGGCAATCTGCTGTGTAATAGTATAGCCTGCAATAGGAATAGTTCTGGCGTAGAGATGCTCGCCTTCGACAAAGATCATGTTAGTGACCCTGCCGCCTATGTTGAGCAACAGTGCACATCCGTCATCGCCAATGCCGTTGGCACGAGCCGCATTATAGCATGCCGCAGCCGTAACATCAATGAGAATAGGTTGAAGTCCAACCTGGGTGATAGCAGATGTAAACTGCTCGGCAATATCATTTCTGATAACAACTGACATGGACTCCAGACCGTCACCTGTAGGTGAAGGTATCAGCTGATAGTCCATTATAACCTGATCCACCGGGAACGGGATGTTCTGCGTGGCTTCAAACTCAGCCAGCTGCCTTATTCTCTTTTTATCATATCCGAGAGTGGGAAGATGGGAAAATCTTAAAAGAGAATACTGCCCGGACATGCACAGCATGGCCTTCCTTGCCTTGAAACCGCCTTCGGCAAGCATCTGGCGAAGCAGACCGGAAACGACATTCATTCGCGTCGTATCGGAAAGTTCCTCCTCATATTCACGCTGCGCAAAGCATGAAAGCGCAATTCCATCCCCTCCACCAAAATCAAATTCGCAGAGCTTGATGCTTGTTGCGCCAATATCAACCGCAAGTATTCTTTCTTCTCTTGCCATAATGTACCGTCTGTATTATCAGGTCCTGTGCAGCACCGGCTACTCGTCCTTTTCACTCACATAATAGTCATAGTCGAGGGAAGCAAAAGGCGTCTTGCTTCTGGGAAGCAGGCCTTGTCTTTCCTCTCTGCATTTCTTCGGATTGGAGAACAACTTTGTGTCTCTGCCCTCCGACTTCTTCGCTTCGACTTTTCCATTGACTGCAATTTCAAGCCTGGCGGAGACTTTGGAACTCCTTACCCGCTCTCCCCTAACATAACGCTTGAAGAAAGAAGGCGAAACAAAAACTGTTATGTAATTTTTTCCCTTTCTCAGATTCACAAATGTGGTGCTGCCTTTCAAAAGATACGGTTTCTTTCCGGAATCCGCATCCACAATGACAGACCAACGGGCTTCAAACTCGTCCAACCACCCCTGACCGGACATCTCCACCTCGGCTTCTACGCATATCCACTCGTCCCCGGCTCCCCTGGACCCTTTTCTCGAGTCCTTCGCTGATGGCGTCTTCTCCACATTGATCTTAAGTTTCCTTATATCAATGTCCATCTTCCGTCTGGTCTTTACCCTGTCGGAAGCGCCACCGCCATCAACTGTTGCCCTTTCTACTGTTTTCCCACCTCTTTTGTCTTTTGTTCGATCCGAAGATTTCCGGGCATAAGTCGCCAAAGAGACAAATAAAAGCAACGCAAGCAGCAATCTTATATTGGACTTCAGCATTTTTTCATACCTCTCTGACCGAAAACGGAATAACATTCAGACAACCCGGCAGTCAACAGTGGGGCATACTGTATGCCACACCACGCATTTAGTCAAATGTTTTACGCATTTTTTTCAGTCAGCCCCGGATTTTTTACAAAAAAACAATATTCAGGGGACTGACCGAAACAAAACCGCATCTCAGGTCGTCCTGTAATTGGGGGCATCCTTCTGGGATATGACATCGTGGGGATGAGCTTCCTGAAGTCCCGCTGAACTGACTCTGACAAAGCGGGCCTTCTCCTGAAGCTGTGTGATATTGCGTGCACCACAGTAGCCAAGTGAGAAACGGAGACCGCCAATGTACTGATTCAGAACATCGGCAACTGAACCGCGATAGGGAATCATTGCTTCGATTCCCTGGGGAACCAGCTTCTCATTCAGTGTATCAGCAGCAACACCATAACGTTCACGACTGCCCTTTCCACAGCGCATTGCATCCAGACTGCCCATGCCACGGTATGCTACATAGGTGCGTCCCTGGTGGAGTATGCGTTCCCCGGGGCTCTCTTCCGTACCTGCCAGCGCTGAACCCATCATAACGCTGGAAGCGCCGACAGCCAGAGCCTTGGCTACATCGCCGGAATGTGTGATTCCGCCATCCGCTATGATCGGGATCTCGTCCCCTATTGCCTTGGCTGCATTGTATATTGCTGTAAGCTGGGGCACGCCCACGCCTGCGACTACACGGGTGGTGCATATTGAACCGGGGCCGATACCAACCTTCACTGCGTCAGCACCTGCTTCGTAAAGCGCTCTTGCGCCATCAACTGTGCATACATTTCCGGCCACCACATCCACATCCGGATAGCGTTTTTTGATCTCGCGAAGAGTATCCAGGACGCCCTTGGAATGTCCATGGGCCGTGTCAAGAATAAGGGCATCCGTTTCCACGGCGACGAGAGCCTCGATGCGTTCCCAGTCATTGGGTCCGACAGCAGCTGCTACCCTGAGGCGATGGCGTGAATCACGGTTGAAATCAGGCTCCATATTATTAATAAGAGTGTGCACATCCTGATAACTGTACAGTCCGCAAAGTTTGCCTTCAGAATCAATGATGGGAAGTTTTCCCACCTTGTTCTTCCTCATGATGTCAAATGCCTCATTCATGTCAGTTGCCTGCGTGGCAGTGACAAGGTTTTTCGTCATAACATCAGCAATGGGAACCTCGGTATCAAGAATGAACTTCATATCCCTGGATGTAAGTATTCCCACAAGTCTGCCTTCATCATCCACTATCGGGAATCCACTGAAGGAATAATGGTTCTCCAACTTTGCCCGGAGCAGATCACTGACCTTCATGTCCTTTTTAAATACCACGGGATGCAGAATAAGACCATGAAGATACTGCTTGACAAGCTGGGCTTCCTCAGCCTGTCTTGCAGGGTTAAGGTTCTTGTGAATGACACCTATGCCGCCAAGCTTGGCCATTTCAATTGCCATGGCATGCTCTGTAACCGTATCCATGGCTGCACTTATAAACGGAGCATTCAGAGAAATATTCCGTGAAAAGCGGGTAGTGGTGACCGATTCATTGGGCAGAAAATCTGCATATATGGTCTCCATGGACACATCGTTGAATGTCAGAGCCTCATATCCCTGGGACTCCATGAACTTCCTGATATGCTCGTTCAGCATTTTACACCTTCCTGATTTATTATCTGAGCTGTACAGTTATTTTCTTGCCACGATTCTCGTCCGCAACCTGGTCGCTGACCGTTTCCACTTCTGTGTCGCCTTCCAATGCAAGATGTATTACACGCCTTTCCGACGGTGTAAACGGTCCTATCACGCGGGGTTTTCCCAATTTCTTGACCTCCCTTGCGATATCGGCGGCCATCGCCTGCAGCCGCTCCACCTCGTCAGCGGGAAGCTTTCCGCGTCTTTCACGTCCCCCGCCTTCTGAACGCGGCGGATTAACATGATATCCGTCTATCTCCAGAGATATCCAGGGGGAATGATGTGCTGCCTCCTCCCTGCGCCTTGCCATGCGGTTGAGCACCAGTTCCAGGCTTTCCAAAGTCTGACCGCTGCGTCCGATGAGCCTTCCGGCCTCATCAGATGCAATTTTCAGCTTAAGTCCCCCTTCTTCTCCTCCATCAATTGCTTCAACATCAGCTGCCACATACATGTATGACAGTATCTGCTTCAAGATTACGATTGCATTTTCTGTTGTTTCTGTTTCTGGCATATTCGCTCCTCCGGTGAAATGCTCGTCACTTGGATTCGACCGTAACAGCCGTCACAGGCGGCATAAGCTTGTTTGTCACAACGGTCTGAAGAATGCCGAGAAGATAGCTGACCGACAAGTACAAGGTCAGGGCAGATGGCATTCCATAGAACAGCAGTATAAAGAAAATGGACATATAGCTCATCATCTTGGCCTGCTGCGGATCTGGATTTGGGGTGAGCTTCTGCTGATAGTACATCAAAGCACCCATGGCCAGGGCAAGAGGCCTTATGGGAATGCGCGCAGGTGAGATGGCAAGAGTGTCAGGCATTGAAAGGTCGTATGCCCACAGGAAACTGGCATGACGCAATTCAATGGCATTGCGGAATGTATTGAACAATGCAAAGAACACAGGTATCTGGAGAAGCAGCGGCAGGCATCCGCCAAGCTGGCTGACTCCGTTCTGTTTGAAAAGCTCCTGCTGCTTTCTGTACATGGTCTGGGGATCATCCTTATACTTAGCCTTGATCTCATCGATCTGAGGCTTGAGCTGGGCCATTTTCCTCATTGACTTGGTGGACTTATGGGAAAGAGGCCAGAAAATGACCTTGACCAGTATAGTAAGCAGTATGACACCGAGACCGTAACCTATGCTCTTCGGGAACACTTCGCTGAGCCAGACAAGCATCTTGAGCAAGTACTCGCTGAGCAAACTCATGGCACGGGGACGCCAGAAGAAGAAACGATCCATTTCCATGACTGACTCCAGATCCTTGCCATAACCGGAAAGCACACTGAACTTCTTGGGGCCGGCATAGGCCATCACATTCCATGAATGCTTCTTTCCAGCTTCCAGCATTACAGGATTCAGTATTCCGCGCACATGATAGCGTGGCCCGGTAAGCGCAGCCGGTTCACCGCTGGGAGCGGCAGGGACCTGTGCAACTTCAGCACCGGCAAAAACACCATCTCCTTCAAGCCACATGCTCAACAGGAAATATTTTGAGTGAACAGCTGTCCACTTCGCAGGCGTGGTCTCTATCTTCTGGCGCTTGGCATCCTTCATCTTAAGCAAATCACGCATAAGCAGACTGTCAGGCTTCCCGTCAATCGTTCCCAGAGTGACACCACCGGCGGACTCGCCGCGTCCGGATTTGCGGGCAGGCGTGACAGACGAAGGCATGGAACCACCTTCTATATAACTGCCGCTCAGAGCCACATTCTCTGAACCTGTATTCTCAATCTCTATGTTATAGGAGAGTTCATATTTTGCGGCATCCACAAGAGTCCATGTCTCGGTAAGAACAAGCTTGCCGTCCGCACTTCTGCGCTGAAGGACAATGCTTGACTTGCCGGCATCGCCGCTGTCCAGGCGTTCAGCCTTGCCGAAACCGTATTTTGTCAGCCATTCTCCAGTAATACAGAGGAAAGGATAATCCGTGGATGATATCCTGACATTATCCTGCTTTTCCATTCCCTTTTTGGGAAGATCCACAAAATAGTCGGTCAACTCCACATCCACAATGCCATTGCCGTCCAGATCTACGGATGGCAGCATCTTTTCGTTTCCGGCAAGGACATTAGTCCCGGATTCTCCCCTTGAACGGGGTGCCGTCACATCGGCAGCCTGGGGATTCACAGTAACGGCGCTGCCACTGTCCGCAGCAGACTTTGACTGTACATTCTGCTCACCCGATACGGCAGCCTGCTGAGCATTCTGTGCCTGCTGAGCATTCTGTGCAACTGCTGCGGTCTGAGTCTGCTGCGCACTTTGAGCCGGTTCAGCCTTGCTGCCCGGTTTGAAAAGGATAATAAGCACCAATGCAATTATACTGCAACCGACGCCTATCACCGTCACTAAATCATATTTGCCATTTTTATTGTTCATCGGCTCTTTTCCATCTTACTGCAGTCTGAACTGCCGGATATTATGTCTTTTTCTTTGTACTCGCTGCCAGCGAACTTCAGCGGCACGGGATCATAGATATCCCCATGCCAGAATGGATGACAACGCAGTATGCGCAGAACAGCAAGCACTGTTCCTCTTATCGCCCCGTGCATCCGCAAAGCCTGAATAGCATACTCAGAACAAGTTGGAACATAGCGGCAGCACCTGGGTTTCAACGGAGACAGGAATCTCCGGTATATCTGCACAAACAAAACGAGCACCCGGCAAGGTACATTTTTCAGAAACCTCAACAGGGAAGACATGTTCACTTCCTACCGTCTGCCAGTATGCGCTCGACGCATGACCTGGCATCCGCAAGCACATCCCACATGCCCGCCTCCTTCATTCTCTGCCGGGGTACAAAAATAACCCAGCTTTCAGGCAATTCGCCACAAAGGCGGCTATATACCTCACGAAACAGACGGCGGGCACGATTCCGTTCAACCGCCAATTTCGAATAGCGTCTGGATATTGAAAACGCCGCCCTTCTTGAATTGTCAGGCGGCGTTTGCAATATGTTCACCACACAGTAACGCCCCGCACAAGACCTGCCGCCCTCGCGAACAGCAGCTATCTCGCTGCCGTTATGGAGGCGGCACATTCGCCCGAATCCAGAGCGTCTTGCGCCATTCATTTCCGTGCAGTTTCCCTGTCCGCTTAATTACAGGGCCAGGCGCTTACGTCCAACGCGGCGGCGGTTAGCAAGGACAGCACGTCCGTTCTTGGTTGCCATGCGTGCGCGGAATCCGAGTTTCCTCTTGCGGTGCAGTGAATGGGGCTGGAATGTACGTTTCATTGTCTTCTTCCTTCTTCTTTTTCGTTATAAAAACATCAAATGACAAAACTTTCGGTAAAAAAGTTGTGTGAATTTAGCACAAGTTTTTTTTTTTACCAGTTAACACGGCTAAAAAAGCGTTATCTCAGGTGAATTCCAGGTCCATTTCACCCCATCACAAGCCCGCCGTCAACGGAAATGCACTGTCCTGTAATGTAATCTGCATCATCGGAGGCAAGGAAAGCTACCATGGCAGCCACATCCTCCGGCTTTCCGAAACGGCGCACGGGAATATCCCGCACTATATCCTGTTTACGCTTATCTTGTATTCCGGCCGTCATCGCCGATTCTACAAAGCCGGGGGCCACGGCATTAACACGCACTCCCAACCCGGCCAGTTCCCTTGCAGCCGACCTCGTAAGTCCAAGCAGTCCCTCCTTAGCTGCTGCATAATTCGAACGATTGGCCGAACCAATTCTGCCGGCAGCAGAGGCTATGTTTACAATGCGCCCCCAGCGCTTCCTGGCCATTACCATGGACACCGCCCTGATAAGCCTGAAAGGTGCCCCGAGATTTATGTCAAGAACCCTGTTCCATTGTTCATCGCTCATAAAAGCCACAGTTGCATCATCAATGCATCCGGCATTGTTTACCAGTATGTCAACATGACCGAACCTGGCCACGACTCTGTCCACAAGCCCCTTTGCCGCAGATGGAAGATTCAAATCCGCCTCAAAAACCTCACAGACACATCCGGATGCAGCAAGTTCAGAGGCAAGGTTTCGCGCCGCTTCGCCGCCACGGTTGCAATGCAGCGCAAGTGCATTACCCTTTGCCGCAAGTGCTCTGGCAATGGCGGCTCCTATTCCGCCTGAAGCACCGGTTACCAGAGCCACCCGTCCATCATATTCAACCGTATCGGTTGAAGCATTATCACTTGCAGCGGCAAGCTCTGCCGGCTTTGATGCAGATGCAGCGGACGCAATATACTCTTCTACATCCTTACGATGCACCATCGGACGGCCGCAGAAGGCCGCCACATCATCCAGATTCACACCCTGCTGCCTGGCAAAGGCCTTCGCTGCAGGAGCTGCCTTGTATTCCGGTTTCACCGGTACAGGCTCCGCTGGAGAAAGGGCGTCCAGCTCCACCGACAACGCATTATCCTGAAGATGCTCCCGCATAAGCCTTTCATTCTCTGCTGAAACATCAGGG
>JAZURH010000409.1:0-8191 GCA_045606125.1 Lentisphaeria bacterium
TAGAATATCCAATTTATGCAGAAATAACAGGAAACATAGGTCAGCTTGCAAAACTTGCTGATCTGCTGTATGTAAATGGGCGTTTTCTGCCGCTTACACAACTTGAAATAGTAGCAAATCTTCCTCCATGGAGACAGCCCAGACCCACAAAGGGAGATATGATGGAAATAAATTCCATAACTGCAAGAATTGTATGTTCATCGTTTTTCATGCCTGATTCGTCTCCGGAATCAGCACCTGTGATCAACAATGGCACAACAACACCAAAACCGCCGGGAATATGAACAGCAGATTCAGAAAAATAAAAAAAGAATGGGAAAGAACGCTGATGACAGTCGTTCTTCTCTGCGTTCTGTTGAGTCTTGGTGTACTTGCATTCTTCATGATGAACGAAGAGCAGGGATCAACAGATAGAAAGAATGCATTCCGTGCACCCAGGGAATATTTCGACAGCAGTTCAAAACTGTATCTTGACCCCCCTGCCCTGGACGGCAAATCCAGAAATGCCATGGCATACAGTATAAAGCTGAAGATGCCCCCTGCCAAGAAAGCGCCAGCGAAGCCGCAAGTCCAGCCGGAAAAGAAAAAGCCTGTTGCACAGGTAAAGCCAAAACCCAAAGCACCACCTAAGACACAGGCAAAGGCACCCGTAAAAAAGCAGGAGCCTCCAATCAAGCTTACGGTCAAATACAGGGGATGCATGCAGTTTGATGATGGACAGCCGGTGGCATTCTGCACTTCAACAAGTTCAAAGGACAAAAAATCCCGCCCGGCATCGTTGAAAAAGGGTGACAAAGTTCACGGCATGCTTGTAATAGACAGCTTTGATGAAAATACACTCACTTTGTCCTATAAGGGAAAAAGCGTTGGCATTTCCAAAGGCAAAGAACATGTTTTCACAGTAAATTAAAATAAAAATATATGGATGACAACATAAGAAATACAGCCCCAGTGGGCGGAGACATTATAGATGTCCTTTTGGCGCAGCGTCAAATTACGGAAGAACAGGCCGAACAGGTACGCAGAAGAATGCGCCGTGAACAGACACCTGCTCACAAAGCCATGCTCGCACTGGGATACTCCACTCAGGAACAGATACAGAGAGCTCTAAGCAAAGTAACAGGCATTCCGTTTGTAATACTTGGAGAGCAGGAAATATCAGAAACGGCAACATCCAAGGTGCCGCCAAAGGTTGCGCTTAAATATCAGTTTGTACCTATTTCACTTGAAAAAGGCACCATGAAGGCGGCTTTCTCAACACCGCCCGCAATACGTGACAGGGAGACGCTCAGGCTTCTGTTAGGACTCAGGCTGGATCCTGTGCTTGCCACCCCAAATGAAATCGATGCCACGCTGAAAAAAATATACGGTCTCGGTGCCGGAAAGGTTCTGCAGATAAATCAGGAAAGGCAGGCCATGAACTATGGTGCCGTGGAAGGCACTTTCGATGACAGGGAAGAACAGGTTATCGATGATACGGAAAGCGACGCATCTATCATACAGCTTGTCAACGAAATCATTTCAGAGGCGTTGAAACAGCATGCAACGGATATCCACATTGAACCATATCGGGACAAGATCAAGCTGAGATACAGAATAGACGGCATGTTAAGGGAGACTCCGACCCCGCCCGGAATGCTGAAGCTACACGAGGCCATTGTATCAAGATTGAAGATCATGGCAAGGCTGAATATTGCGGAAAAGAGACTGCCCCATGACGGACGCATAAGGCTTACCTTGAACGGTGAACCTTCCGACCTGCGCGTATCAATAATGCCTACCAGATTCGGCGAGACAATCTGTCTCCGTGTTCTGGCAAGCAGTGCTGTCTTTCTTGAAATGTCCCAGTTGGGACTCAGCAAATATCAGTTGACGCTTCTGTCAAAGCTTGTCTCCCTGCCCCACGGAATCGTGCTCGTGACAGGACCGACAGGAAGCGGTAAGACAACAACCCTTTATGCGGCTCTGGCATTCGTCAGGGGCAAGTTTCCGGAGAGAAAGATAATAACGGTCGAAAACCCGGTCGAAATCGAACTGCAGGGAACTTCTCAGATACAAATGCACGCTGAAATCGGATTGACTTTCGCAGCTGCATTGCGTTCAATACTGCGACATGACCCGGACATTATACTTGTCGGTGAAATAAGAGACAATGAAACAGCGGAAATAGCCATACAATCGGCTCTGACTGGTCACCTTGTTCTGTCCACCATACATACAAACGATTCAGTTGGAGCCGTGAACCGTCTTGTAAACATGGGAATAGAACCCTATTTGGTGGCGGCCTCTCTTGTTGCGGCTCTGGCCCAGCGCCTTGTGCGCCGCATCTGCAAACATTGCAAGGTGGAGGAGGAGTTCGTACCACGGAGGGTCAGGGCGGAAATGGCAAATGTGCTGGGACTTCCTGCTGAAGAAATAAAGGCATGGAAAGGAACAGGCTGCCTGGAATGCAATCATACAGGATACAAGGGCCGTGTTGCAATATACGAGTTCTTCCTACTTGATGAGGAAATACAGGACATGGTATCAGCCCATGCCGGCACCACTGAACTGCGCAAAGCAGCCATGGAAAGAGGTATGCGCAGCTTGAGACAGGACGGCTGGGAAAAAGTAAGTCTCGGATACACCAGCATAGACGAAGTGCAGAGAATTACCAGTACATATCAGATCTCGTACGATCTGGATGAAATAGACGAAGGCTGATAAAAAATAAACATCAAATAAAGTAAAACACACAGGAGAAAGAATGAAGTTCAAAGGCATCATCACATTGTTTGCAGTTATCCTGGCAGGCTTTCTGTCGGGAAAAGAAACACTTAATATAGATTTTACCAAGGCGAAAGAAATATCCGTTGCTGGAAAGACCATACAGATCGATGAAGCTAAAAGTGAAAGAGGAATCTTTACCGGCGGCGACTACGGCGTGTCATTTCCCGCTGCATCGTTCTTGGGTGACAATCAGGGCACTGTACTTTTCCGCTGCTCATTTGATGAACCCAGGGGAAAAACAAATATCACCAGACCGGTAGTCCAGCTCAGAACCGGCAGCAGACTTACTGTCGGATTCCATAACTTCTCAAACTCAACTCTGGTGTTCTCTTTCACTGACAGGGCAAAGTCCTACAATGTATTCTTCAACAAAAAATATCAGATGAAGATACAGCCCGGACGTGAGTATATGTTGGGATTCACATGGGACGGGATGAAAGTCAGAGTCTATCTTGACGGAATCGCTGTCGACGAAGCCGAACAGCCTCTCACATTGAAGAACAAGGTCCGCAATCTCAATATTGGTCCCTACAAGGACTCTTGGCTTCATCCGAAACCCTGGGCGGACGATATGCATATCAAGTCACTCCAGCTTTTCGACACAGCCCTTTCACCGCAGGAAATCGCTGAACTCAACAATGTGAAACTTGAGCCTCTGGCAAAGACCCATCCCATGAAGCTGACTGTCCCGATGATACAGCAGAAGTTGACACAGCCCCCAGTGCTGGACGGCAAGCTCAATGACGGTGCATGGGAACATGCCGCGTCAATGCCCAGGCTCATCCAGGGCAATTTCCCCCGCGAATCCGGCACCCTGCCCCCCCACGACTTCAAGATGCTCTATGACGATGAAAACCTCTACATAGGTTTCACCACACTTTTCCCTGCCCATGTTCCGATTCAGGAAGGCGATCTGCGTTCAGCAGACATAGAACCGGAAGTATGGGGAACTGAATCATTCGAATTCTATTTTGAAAACGACAAGGGGCAGGTATTCCGTTTCGGCGGCAATGTTGCCGGCGGATATTGCGAGACACACAGCGGCACAGCCAAATGGAATGGAAAATGGACATACAAGACAACCCGTGAAATGAAAATCGACGACACCATACTCTGGCAAGGTGAAGTCGCAATTCCATGGAAGACCGTAAATTGCGACAAGGCGCCGTCAAAACCCATCAAGTTCAATTTCTGCCGTTCATGGAAACTGCCTGACTTCGGAAATCATTCCTCGCTCAACCTGACAGGCGGCAGCTACAACAAGGAAGGTATGATCACTGGGGAATTTGCTCAAAGGGCCACATTCCAGATGCTGAAGCAGAACAATCCCAACACGGGTGAATATACCCAGGATTTCCGTATTGCAGCACCGAATAACGGTAACATCACCTACGAACTTGCCATAGGAAAACTGGATGGCTCCGTGCGCCCAATGCCCTTGTTCAAACGCACTTACAATATGAAGGCCGGGGACTTCATCACCGGCAACAGCAAACATCCCATAGTGCTGCCTGATTACGACTGCCTGGTATACACGCTCACCGACGGAAAGGATCTGTCAATGCGTGAAATCGTTCCCATGAAGCTTGATGACAATTTCTTCGATATAGTCCCGCTGTTCCTGCAGAACAAGATTGCAATAAAATTGAAAGATGCAGTCATGAGAAGCAAACTGGGACCGGGTTTTGCAGGAACTATCAGACTCCTTAACAAGGATGGTAAAGTCCTGTCTCAAATTCCGACAAACTCAGCAAATCTGGAACTGACATTCAACCGTGACTGGGCAGCAGGCGAATATGTTGTCGGAATATTCGACCAGGATGGAAAAGCATGCGCTCAGAAAAACACATCCTATCCCGGATACGGCGAATGGGAAAAATTCCAGTTCCCCAAGGATGTGATACTGCCTCCATTCACCGCAATGGAAAACAATATGACCACCAATGGATTCTCTTCCAGCCTGGCATGCAGAAAATATACCTGGGATAATGGTTTCCTCCCTGCACAGATAGAAAGCCAGCAGGAAAATCTCTTTGCAGCTCCGGCTGTTGTTCTTATTAACGGAAAGCCTGCAGCAATTTCAAATTTCAATACTGATTCAGCAGCCGGACACAGAGTAGACTTCCGGGCTTCAGGTGCTGAAGTAAGGTCCAACTCATGGCTGGAATATGACGGTGTGCAGTGGAACGAAATGACAGTCACACCGGCTGCAGCTTCAACACTGTCACTGCAGTTCACACTGGATGCAAGATTCGCAAAATATCTGCATGCCGCGTCAAGCGCATCATGGGGAGCAAAACTGACACGCAAAGTCGAAGACGGAGACACGACGCTGAAATACTTCCCAATACTCTGGCTTGGAAATGAAGAAAAGGGATTCTGCTTCTTCGCTGAAACACGCGAAGGCTGGACTGTGCCGGCACAGCGTACATACAAGATCGAGAAAAAGGACGGCAAGGCCGTTGTAACTGTAAATATCGCCGAAAAAATGCAGGCAGGAAAACCCTTCTCATTCAGTTTCGGACTTCTCGGAACTCCCATGCGTCCCCTGGCGAAGAACTATCCCTTTGACACACTTGGATTCGGATACACGGATGCCCTTAACAGACCCGGAAGAAGGCCCACGACCGATGTGTCGTACATGTGCCATGTTCCCGGATTTTACAATGGCGACCTGGGAAGCTTCTTCGGCGACATTGACGACAATGACGGATGCGCCAGAGCAGCGGCCCACAAGCGCACGCTTGAAGTCATAGACGATTCATACAATGTGCGTCCGGTTCCCTATCTCTGCGCACGCTATCTTTCCATCAAGTATCCGGAAATGGCTGCCTATAAAACTGAATGGACCATACGCCCTGAAATAGCAATGGACTATACCAACACAGGCCATTTTGTCTATGACTGCTGCCCCACTACAAGCGCCAGTTCCTTCTTCGCCTATAAGGTATACCAGATGCTGAAGCGCAATCCCAAGATGAAGGGCGTGTATTTTGACTTCGGCAATGTCCCCGTATGTTCAAACGACAACCATGGCTGCACAAACAGGCTGCCAATCCTGGCAATGCGTGAATTCTACCGCAAGATAGCCTATGTACAGATATGTGCAGGAATAAAGGAACCTGTTACAGTCGTCCACAATACGGACTGCAATATGTATCCCACATATACCTTTACAACTCATCTGCTCAATGGCGAACAGGTGCGCCAGGCTTCAAGCAGCCTGCTTCACAATAAGAAGGACATTCTTGATTCATACGGAATTGAGATGTTCGCAGCTGAACTTTCCACCCTGCCCCTTGGCGTTACAAACAGCGTTTATATGCCCATGGATACGCTTTTGCCCAAGTACGGCGGTGATGAAAAGTTCGGTCCCTATCAGTTCAGAATGGGAAAGGCTGAGTTTGCCGCCACTCTTATCCACAACACGATCATCTGCCTCTGGAGAAACCATTACGGTCTCTTTGACAAGCTCATCAGGATATACGACAGATTCGGCGTGGCAAACGGAGCCGAATTCATCGGATACTGGAAGGAACCGGCAAAGGTCACAGGCGCGGAAAATATCTATGTCAGCTGCTTTGCCAACGGAGACAAGGTTCTGGCAATCGTGGGCCATGTCGGCAAAGAACATAAAAACCAGACTTTCGACATCAAGTTCGACTGGAATAAGCTCAAGGTCAAGAATCCCCCAAAAAAGGCGACTGACACGATGACAGCACCCGATGAAGAATACAAGGTACTTCAGGAAAGACTGGTGAAATACAATGTTCCCAGAGGACGTGCTCCCCTTGAACTTGGAGATTTCGGAAGCAAAGTTATTTCATTTGACGGAAATGTACTTAAGATGTCCCTCGATTTCCATTGTTTCGCAATCGTTGAACTTAACTGATGAAAATGGCCATTCCCACGGTCACAGCGGCCGTGGGAAAATATGACAGACTGATAGTGATTTGACAGATGAAACGCCTGCTTGACATGATACTGCTGCTGTCCGTGATTTGCGGATACATCAGTTTCATACTTCCGGAAGCAAATGCTTCGGATGGCGTTTCATCGTATTCAATTGTCAGCAATGATGCGGACAGGCATATAAACCTGTCCCGTCTTGATGAAAACATACGCCTTGCCAGGGTCAAGGCCAGACGCAATGCCAGAATCTATAGCATCAATGGCATTCCCGGAATATGCAGTAAGAACATCATTGTCCTGACGGACATTGATATCCGGGAAATAATAACTGCTTCACGGCAGGGAGTCCGTGCAAAAGTACACAGCAGACATGCTCAGGTAAGAGCCGGTCCATTGCACAACTGAAGGAAAATCATACATAAAGTGCGCATCCGCTCCGGAACTGCAAACATATCCGGTGTCGTATGTTGTGCTTGAAGATCTTACAGTTGAACAACATTAAAAAAGGAATAATGCAATGGATCTTAACAGGATACTTCTTCTTTCAATACTTTTTGTTTTCGGCAGCACAATTCTGTTTGCCTTGCTGGTGGTTCTCTATCTGTCATTTGAAGATTTCTGGAGAAAGATATTCCACCTGAAACCGAGACAGAACAAGAAAACTGAATAAACGGCATAAAAAATGCACCCCAAAGGTTGTGTCCAAACTTTTGGGGTCACCTCAAAAATGACCGGGCTTTTTTATTAAAACATATACTTTGCATCTTGCAAATAAAGACTATATTCATCCGGCTTTCATTTAACAGAGATTTTTTACAAAACTCAATATTTCAACAGGGGATAAAAATGCGTATACTTGCCATAGTTCTTCTTTCGGTTGGAGGTTCTACTGTTTTCGGCGTACTTGGAGGACTGCTGGTACGCAAAATCCCGGCACGGCTTAACGACATTGTAATGGGGTTCGCGGCAGGAGTAATGCTTGCCGCGGCTATTGTCGGTCTACTGACACAGGCAATAACTGACAAAATGGATATTCTGCCTGCAGCCGCAGGTACTTTTGCCGGCGCTTTTCTGATAAGCACTCTGGATAAGATCATTCCCCATCTTCATCGAATGGCGGGAATTGACACGGAAGAACACAGGAACAACCGCAGCATAAGCAAGACTCTGCTGTTTGTATCTGCAATAGCACTGCACAAGATCCCGGAAGGACTGGCTACAGGAGTCAGTTTCGGTACAGGTGAACTGGGAGACATACTTACTGTGGCAGGATCAATATCCCTCCAGAACATACCGGAAGCTGTGGTAATTGTTGCTCCTCTGTTCTCCATCGGTATTTCCACCATGAGAACACTTGCCATCTCTCTGGGAATAGCCGTTGTGAGCATACTGTCCGTTCTCAGTGGATATTTTCTTGTGTCGGTGTTTTCCGGCTTTCTTCCGTTCATGCTGGGAGCCGCAGGTGGAGGCATGTTATATGTAATAAGCGATGAAATGATACCTGAAACCC